>JAKSSH010000001.1 GCA_024403155.1 Clostridia bacterium
TAGACTGTGCCGCAAAAACAATATTAGCTAATGTATCATAATCCGGCGTGAGATGTTCTTTATCCAAATCAAACACAATAAAATCAGCTTTCTTACCCTCAGCAATTACTCCGCAGTCTTCTCTTCCCTGAGCCTTTGCACCGTTAACAGTTGCAAACTTCAGATAATCTGCAATTGAAATTGCATTTGGATCATGGCTGAAACCCCTTGCTACCATAGCGCCAAGATGTACTTCTTCCATCATGTTAAGGTTGTTGTTGGATGAAGCACCATCAGTTCCAATGGAAATGTTAAGGCCTTTATTGAAATAATCCTTAAGAGGAGCAATTCCGCTGCCAAGCTTCAGGTTTGATGAAATATTATGTGACATGAAAGCGCCGTTAGCTTTCAGAATCTCCACATCTTCATCCTCAAGCCATACGCAGTGAGCTGCAATAAACGGATTTTTGAATGCTCCCAGGCTATCAAAATACTGTACAGGAGTAAGCCCTCCACGTCTCTTCTTAGCTTCCTGGTGCTCAAACTCTGTCTCAGATACATGCACATGCATTATGAGATTGTTCTCTAATGCAAAACCAATAGCTTCCTGATTAGATTTGTCCTGGGTTGTATACTCAGCATGAACTGAAGCATCTGCCTTTATTCTTCCATCCGGATGATCCTTAATCCATTCAAGAAGTTCTGTGGTATCCTTATATGAACCATCATCAAAATATGAATGGTCCGGATCAAAGGTTACAATGCCGTTACATAAATTTGCCTTCATACCGGCCTCATACAATGCAGTTCCGTAATCCACAAGATTAAAATACATGTCCGAAATTGAAACGCAGCCGGATTTCACAAGTTCCAGAGCACCAAGTTTAGCTCCCCAGTACTTGTATTCAGCACTGAATTTCGCCTCAAATGGATAAATTCTTTCATTAAGCCATCTCTGAAGAGGCAGACCCTCCCCGTATCCTCTGAGAAGTGTCATAGGAACATGGCAGTGGGTATTAAAAAACGCCGGCATCAGAAATTTGCCACGCCCATCATAAACCTCTCCAAAATCACCTTCAGGCTCAGTCTCGCCTATGTAGCTTATTACTTCACCTTCTGTTGCCAGATACATATTTTCTTTAACCTCAAAGTTTTCATCAAGCAGTTTAATATTTCTAAATAACATGTTATGTCTCCCTCTTAATTTATTATATTTTATTTTATCAAAACATACCTGATAATCAAAGTATTTCGGTGAAAACACATTACACCGTAATATAATCCTTGAGTTTCTCAAATGTTTTATCTCCAATACCTGAAACGTTTTTTAGATCATCAATTGTTTTGAACCTTCCTGAGGATGTTCTGTAATCTATTATCTTCTGTGCTGTGGCAGGTCCCACACCATTAAGAGTCTGTAAAGCTGTAGAATCAGCAGTATTAATATTAACCTTGCCGCCTACTAATGTAGTTGTCCCTGCAACATCCACAACTGAATCTCCCTCAATCCTAGCAGGAATAAAAATCTTCTCTCCATCCTCAAGAAATTCAGCCCTGTTTATGCTTGTTAAATCTGCATCCTCAGTAAGACCTCCCGCAGCCTGAATAGCATCCTCCACTCTGCTGCCTTCCGATAATTCCGCAAGCATAGGGTTAACAACTTCGCCCCCAATATCCACATATATTTTAGCAAGTTTAACCTCATCTGCGCTTATAGTCTTTGCATTAGCCTCCTTCGTAACAGGATTAACATCCTTATCCCCGGTAACCATAAAAACCACAAACACACCTAAAGCAAGAGCCGCAATAATACCAATCTTCTTCACATAATCCCAGTTATCAATCAGCAGCCTCTTAAGCTTCGGATTGGAATCAAACAAACTCAAAAATCTCTCCATATCACAATACTCCTTTCAATAAAACAGGCTTATTCCCCCAATAAAAAAACCAGTACTGAAATTATATCAATACTGGTATTTATTGTCAATTATCCCTTGAATTGTAATTTAATTCTGCTTACTTCCGTTTCCGCCCTGTCACATTCAATACCGAATGTTTCAATTACTGTATCTATAAGCAGTTCCGGGCTAAGATTGGAATCGCTGCCGGCATCAAGAACCGCATTTATCACCAGTACATCCCCCTTAGGATTAAAGGTGATTTCACGGATTTTAGGCTTAATGTCCACCAGCACCAGATCCTTCTTTTTCTTCTGCTTTTTCAGGGCCATAATAGTCTCCTGGCCCATGTAGGCTTTCCATAGCTCTCGTGCATTCTCTTGCAAAGGCAGCCCCAGCCTGATTCTGATTTCATACTCTGCAGCCTCCGTCATGGACGCCAGAGTCTTCTTCATCTCAGGAGCCTCTTTAATTGAAACAAGTGTAATCCCTTCAGGCATTATTGCTCTTAGAGCCTCAAGAATAGCTTCAGGTCCCTTATCCTGATAATCTGCAGCTGTCTCGAATTCTATATACTCATCGTAGCCCTTATATCCAAGGGATAGGGGCTGGGCAAATCCCATCTTAGGATGAGGATTAAAGCCCTGAGAATAAGCCAACTTTATGCCTGCTCTCTTGAAAGAGCGCTTAAAAATCTTCAGTATATCTAGGTGTGAAGTATAGCAAATCACTCCTGTCTTTTTAAAACATATAATATATTTCATTTTTTATCTATTTGCAGTTAACGAAGCAGTTAGTATATTTATTCACGCCGCAGCCTGTGCAGCCTTCCCTGCAGTCAGGGGTAGTTTCACATTTCAGAGCCTTATTACGTTCTGATACGAAATAGGATTTTTCCACAAATGGGTTAAACATATCCCAAGGAAGGATCTCTTCCCGGGATCTTTCTCTGTAGTTGTAGAAATGTTCCATCTCTGAACCTGATGAGAATCCAAGCTCTGCCGCACAGTTTTCAAAGGCCTGAGCCCACAGTTCAGGTTTGAAATGTTCCGTCCAGCCGTCAAAGACGCATCCGGATTTCCATGCTTCTTCAAGAACTCTTCCGCATCTTCTGTCTCCCCTTGCGAAAACAGCTTCCAGGTTGCTGGTTGCAGTTTCGTGATAATTAAAGGTTACACCCTTAATCCGCAGCTTTGTGGACAGATAATTATGCTTTTCAACGAATTCTTCAGCAGTATTCTGAGGTTCCCACTGGAATGGAGTATGAGGTTTCGGCACGAAATTGGACACGCTTACAGTTACTCTGAAGCGACCACCCTTCCTGCCTCTAACATCATAGTTAATATCCATTATCTTTCTGGCAATATCAGCTATTCCGTCAAGATCATCATAAGTCTCTGTAGGAAGACCAATCATAAAATACAGCTTAATATGTTCCCATCCAAGCTCCACAGCCTGTCTGGTTGCACTGAAGATATCCTCTTCAGTAATGTTTTTGTTAATTACATCTCTTAGTCTCTGAGTTCCCGCTTCCGGAGCAAATGTAAGTCCGGACTTGCGATAGCCCTGAATCTCATCAAGGACCTTAAATGAGAAAGAATCCAACCTCAATGAAGGCAGAGATAAAGAAACATTTCTGCCTTTGCATAAGCCCATAAGACCTGTAGCCATAGGTTCAAACTGCGAATGGTCGCTTGTTGACAGAGACAGCAGCGAAAGTTCCTCATGTCCCGTATTGTCTAGCTGCTCCATGGCCAGTTTTTCAATAGTTTCAGGAGTTCTCTCTCTTACTGGTCTGTAAATCATTCCCGCCTGACAGAATCTGCATCCTCTTGTACATCCACGGAAAGTTTCAACCACCGCTCTGTCATGAACCACATCAATAAATGGTACCAGATTCTTAACCGGAAATTCCGTTTTCTCAATATCCTTAACAATTGCCCTGGTTACAGTTTCAGGTGCACTGTCATTTATTCTGTTCACCTTGCTTATTTCATGGTTTTCACCGTATTCAATTTCGTAGAATTCCGGAATATAAACTCCATCAATAAGAGCAAGTTTCTCAAGAAGTGAAGTTCTATCCAAACAGTCTGCTTTTGCATCTGCGAAGGCTATACAAACTTTCTCAAGAGTTTCTTCTCCATCGCCAATAAGAAATGCGTCTGCAAAATCAGCCAGAGGCTCCGGATTAAATGCGCAAGGTCCTCCTGCAATAATCAGGGGATAATTCCCACTGATTCTGTCATCCCTTCTTACAGGAATTCCGCCCAGGTCCATCATGTTCAGAATATTTGTATAGGACATCTCATACTGCAGAGTAAATCCCAGAATATCCAGCTTATCTACAGGTGTGAAAGTTTCAAGAGTGTAGAGCTTTCTACCCTTCGCCCTCATTATCTCTTCCATATCGGAAGCCGGCGCAAACACTCTCTCGCAATAGATTTTTTCGTTTTTATTCAGAATGTTATACAGAATCTGCATACCCATGTAGGACATTCCGATTTCATAGGTGTCAGGAAAAGCAAATCCAATACGAACAGAAACATCGTCAGGATTCTTCCTGACCATGTTTACTTCTCCACCTATATAACGCGCAGGTTTCTCAACTCTGCGCAGTATTGTTTCAAGATCTTTGTCTATAGCCATTTATTCAGCCTTTTCTACGTTATCGTAGTCTATATCCGCCATAAGTTCATCAATCGTCATACCGATTTTTTCCTCAATGGCATCCAGCAGTTTTCTTGTTTCTTTCTTCTTTTTTAAAATTGCAGCTCTGGCATTTGGATTGCCATGCCTTTCAGCCTTCTTGATAATATAATCCATTCTCTCATCAAGGCCTGCATAGTGATCTTCCAGGGTAAGTCTGTCACCAAGGCTAACAAGATCTGCTTCAGTAAGATGATTGGCATCATTGGTATACTGATACATCATGTGAGCCCGGATAATCTGCTCTTCCTCATAAAGTGTCTTCTCATGGCACCAGTCCGCACATACATCCCAGTGTCTGTCCTCAACTCTGGCCATGTCATGAAGAAGACCGCTGGCAAGCAAAAGTTCCAGGTCGAAATTTCTCCAGCCAAGACCATGCTTGTCCCTTGAGTGATCCTGCTCATAATAGAACCGTCCTGCACCTCTTCTATAAGTGGTAATTCGTATATCCTTAAATGCTGCTGCTCTTGTTCCTCCAGCTTCGTTTAAAGCTTTTCCAAGCATGTATGCTACTGCAGCAACGGATTTACAATGTCCCACAACGTGCTTTGGTGTTCCGTATTCAGTTAAATACTCAAGACATTTCTGTCTGTTCGGATGAACTGAACCACTACTCATAGTCTTCTAAATCGTCCTCATCTTCATAGTAACTGTATTCATCTTCGTAATATTCGAATTCCATATCAAACAGTTTAATTGTATCCCCGTCTTCAAGGCCAATCTCCTTAAGGACTTCATAAACTCCACTGTTTTCAATGTATTTAAACAGATATCTTCTTGAACCGAAATCATTGAAGTTTGTTGAATTAAAAATCTTCTCAAGCTGCTTACCGTAAATACAATATGCTTTGCCGTCAAATTCTCCAAATACTTTTTTGTAATCCGGATCATAATCATCTGCTTCGAAATCGAAATATTCGTATTCGCTTTCTTCCTCCTGGAAGTTTTCCTCAACCTCCTGCAGTTTCCTGTAGGCTTCTTCAATTACTTCCTTAACACCGATTCCTCCCGGTGCTGACATAGGAAATACCTTATAGCCCTTTGCCTCAACATATTCCTTAAACTGAATATATTCATCGCAGATTTCCAGATCCTCAGGATCAGCACTGCAGCCCAGCACATCAATCTTGTTGGCCACAACAATCTGAGGCTTTTTCATAAGCTTTTCACTGTACTGGGAAAGTTCAGCATTTATCTTATCAAAGTCATCCTTAGGATCTCTGCCTTCACATCCTGAAACGTCCACAACATGAATCAGCACCTTTGTTCTTTCTATATGCTTAAGGAAATAATGTCCCAGTCCTGCGCCCTCGTGCGCGCCTTCAATAATGCCTGCAATGTCAGCCATAACAAAGCTTGTATCATAAATCTGCACAACACCAAGATTAGGATCAATTGTTGTGAAATGATAATTAGCTATCTTGGGTCTGGCACTTGTGGCCATGGAAAGAAGTGAGGATTTTCCCACATTTGGAAATCCAACAAGACCCACATCGGCAATTAATTTCATTTCAAGAATGATATTTCTTTCCTTTGCGAAACCACCGGCTTCTGCGAAATTAGGAGCCTGCCTGGTAGGAGTGGCAAACTTCATGTTTCCTTTGCCGCCTCTTCCACCTTTAGCCGCAACAAAAGACTGTCCATGTTCTGTCATGTCCATCATCAGCTTGCCGGATTCCTCATCAATAACCATGGTACCAACAGGAACCTTAATAATTAGGTCTTCTCCGTTTTTACCATAGCGTTTTTTCTTCATTCCATCCTGACCGTTTTCAGCTTCATATTTTCTCTTGTATCTGAAATCCATAAGAGTTCTCAGGTTCTCATCTGCAAGGAATACAACGTTTCCGCCGTTTCCACCATCACCGCCATCAGGACCTCCTTCAGGAACGAAGGCCTCCCGTCTGAAGGTAACTGCTCCGTTACCTCCCTTTCCTGATTTAATTGTAATTTTCGCTCTATCTACAAACATAGTAATATTATAAAAAATAATTCTACAAAAAACAAAGGCCCCTAAAACATAGGGGCCGGGACTCGCTTACGCTTCCTTAGGATATACACTTACCTGCTTTCTCTTCTTGTCGAATCTTTCGAACTTTACAGCTCCGTCAACCTTTGCAAATAATGTGTCATCTCCACCTTTTCCAACATTGTTACCAGGGTGGAACTTTGTTCCTCTCTGTCTAACCAGGATGCTGCCAGCGCTTACGAACTGACCATCACCTGTCTTAACGCCTAAACGTTTGGACTCGGAATCACGACCGTTCTTCGAGCTACCTACACCTTTCTTACTTGCCATGGAATACCTCCTTGTATAATCAATCTAAACTCTAATTTCTAAATTACGGCTTATTTTGCAGCGTTGATTGCTTCAAGAATAACAGCCTTTGTTGCCTTAGCATCGATTTCAATGCCGTTCTTTTCAGCATATTCAACCAGTTCAGCCTTCAGCATCTTTTCCAGCGGCTTTTCTTCAGCTGCTGCTTCAGCCTTAGGTGCTTCTTCTACAGGAGCTTCAGCCTTAGGAGCTTCTACCTTCTTAGGAGCTGCCTTTTCGCCACCAATAGCTGTGATTTCAACCAGTGTGTATGGCTGTCTGTGACCCTGCTTCTTTCTGTAATCCTTCTTAGCTTTGTACTTGAATATGATTACCTTGTCACCCTTGCCGGTTTCAACTGCCTTGCCTTCAACAGTAAGTCCTTCAAGGTATGGAGTTCCAACCTTGATGTCAGAACCTTCGCCTGCGGCGAGGACCTTTTCAAATACTACAGCGGCGCCATCTTCTACGTTCAGCTTTTCCACTTTGATCTGGTCGCCGTTCTGTACTCTGTACTGTTTTCCGCCTGTTTCAATAATTGCGTACATTAAATTCTTTCCTCCTCTAACCAGTCTCGCCTACCGGGGCAGTCTGCATTATGCAAACGTTTAAATGGCCCTGTTCGAGCGGCTCATACTCGACTATAATACTATAAAAAAATCCCCTTGTAAAGAGGATTTTTCAATGGTTTGAAGGTTTTTTGATATTATTCAATCACTACTCCATCTTCGTCAATTACCACATCATCAGGAAGCTTATTTCCTTCCTCTGCAGCTAGAGCAAGTTCTCTTTCTCTTCTGGCCTTTTCTTTCTCTTCCTTGAGCTTATCCAAAAGCAGCTGTCCAAGAAGATCCTGGAACTGAACGTTGTTTTCAATGTATTCCTTAACATTCTCACGACCCTGTCCGATTCTCTCGCCGTTATAGCTGTACCAGGAACCTGCCTTGTCAACGATTCCGGCATCAACAGCACAGTCAAGAACGTCTCCGGCCTTGGAAATGCCCTTTCCGTACATTATGTCGAATTCAGCCTGCTTGAATGGAGGTGCCACCTTGTTCTTTACTATCTTGGCTCTTGTTCTGTTACCTAGAACCTGATCTCCGGACTTAATGCTTTCAACTCTTCTCACATCAATTCTCATTGTTGAGAAGAACTTCAGTGCACGGCCTCCTGTAGTTGTTTCAGGATTTCCGAACATTACACCAATCTTTTCTCTAAGCTGATTTATGAAAATAATTGTTGTATTTGTCTTGTTTATAACACCTGCAAGCTTTCTTAAAGCCTGTGACATGAGCCTTGCCTGCATTCCTACTGTTGCATCTCCCATTGCGCCATCGATTTCATGCTTAGGAACAAGTGCTGCAACAGAGTCAACAACTACCACATCTAGTGCGCCACTGCGAACCAGGGTTTCAGCAATTTCCAGAGCCTGTTCGCCATAGTCAGGCTGTGAAACAAGCAGTTCATCAACATCAACACCCAGATTTCTGGCATATTCAGGATCAAGGGCATGTTCTGCATCGATAAATGCCGCCTTGCCACCCTTTTTCTGAGCTTCAGCGATAATGTGAAGTGTCAGTGTGGTTTTGCCTGAAGATTCAGGTCCGTATATTTCAACTATTCTTCCTCTAGGAACACCGCCGATACCTGTTGCAAGGTCCAGGCTCATGGAACCTGTGGAAATTGATTCAATGTTCAGTTTAGCGTTCTCATCGCCCAGCTTCATAACTGCGCCCTTACCAAACTGCTTCTGAATCTGAGCCATGGCACTGGCAAGCGCCTTTTCTCTTTCTTCATCGCTTGCGAACTGCGGTCTCATGTCATTGTTTACTGCCATAATTGATTACCTCCATAATCCGTGAACATTTGTTCTGTCACTATAATACCCCTATATAATAGCCCTGTCAATACATTTTTGAACATTTGTTCGTATTTTTCAATATAAACCAATAAATGGTTTTATTGTCATTTATTACCATTATACTCTGCCCGACCAGTTTGTCAATAAATATTTTTATATATCATGTCAAACATAGAAAGCATAGCGTTATTTCTGTTTCTGTTTCTGTCTTTGAGTGTTCTGTTTATCTTGCGACACTCTGCCTTTCCATTGTATACGAAACCTATATAGGCAAGCCCAACCGGCTTTTCTTCAGTTCCACCATCCGGACCTGCAATTCCTGTTACGGAAATGCCTATGTCACTGCCACTTGCTCTCATAACGCCTTCTGCCATTTCCATGGCCGTTTCCTCACTTACTGCACCATACTTCTCAAGGGTATCAGGTTTAACTCCCAGTTCTTCAATTTTTGCCCTGTTGCTGTAAGTCACAAGACCTCTATCAAAGCATTCAGATACACCCGGAATGTCTGTAAGTGCTGCAGCAAACATTCCTCCGGTACAGGACTCTGCACTGGAAACCGTAAGACCTTTTTTAATGAGCAGTTCTGCAACCACCTTGGCATATGACTCTCCGTCAAAGCTATAGATGTACTGACCGATCAATTCCTCAATGCGTCCAATCATTTCAGCTACAGCCTGCTCCGCTTCCTGTTTTGTTGCTCTCTTGGAAGCAACTCTAACTGAAGTCTGACCATCCTTGGCATATGTTGCAACAGTTGGGTCTGTCTGGCCGTCGATTACAGGAAAAAGAACTGTTTCCAAATCTGATTCACCGATTCCGAATGTCATTATTTCCCTATAGAAAAGGCATCCCTCTGCCAGTTTCTCAAGCCATGGCTGAACGGATTTCTCGAACATCCTGGTCATTTCCTTTGGAGGACCGGGCATGCAGGCAATCCACTGTCTCTCACCGGGACAGTCTGGTTTTGCACGATCCAATGCAAATCCCGGAGCTGTTCCTGCATCATTAAAGAACACTCTGCATCTTGATGGAAGAAGTGCCTGCTTTATGTTGTTGTCTGTCATTACAGCCTTGTAAGCCAGCATGCGTTTCCTGATGTAATCCAGAATATCATCGTGCATCACCAGCTCATCCCCCATTACCTGACATGCGATTTCCTTGGTCATATCGTCCTGGGTTGGTCCAAGTCCTCCAGTGGTGAGAACGATGTCACAATCCTTAAAGGATGTTTCTATCATTTCAGCCAGTCTTTCAGGATTGTCCCCTACTGTATAGTGATACATCACATCAATACCAAGAGCATTAAGTTTCTGAGAAAGATAGACTGTATTTGTATTTGTGATCTGTCCAAACAGTAATTCTGTTCCTACGCTTAGTAAAGCCGCTCTCACTGTGAAAATACCTCTTTATTCTTAACTATGTATTCGATACCTGAGTAGATTGTCATTATAAGTGAAGCCCACAGGAATACCTGACCAACTGTCATGATTACCGGGAACTGCGGAAGTGCATGTGCCAGAATAAGTACCGGTACAGCAATCATCTGCAGTACTGTCTTGATCTTGCCGCTCATTCCGGCAGCCACAACCAGCCCTTCACTTGCAGCAACTGTTCTCATACCTGATACAGCAAATTCTCTTGCCAGAATTATGATGAACATCCAGGCTGGTACGGTTCCATCTCCAACCATGAGGCAGAAGGCCGAATAAACTAATATTTTATCTGCCAGCGGATCCATAATTTTTCCGAAATTAGTTACAAGATTTCTCTTTCTGGCTATCTTACCATCCAGCATGTCCGTAAAAGAGGCCGCAATAAAAAGAAAAAGTGAAATCCAGAAACCTGCAAGCCATTTTAATCCCAGAATATAAGCCATTACAAAGAATGGTACTGTTATTACTCTTGCTACTGTCAGTTTGTTAGGTAGATTCATATTATACTGCCTTTCCTTATTTAACCTGAACTCCAACCAGATCGTAATCGAATGCATCCATAATCTGCACTTTCACGAAGTCTCCCGGTTTCAGTTCGTCATCAGAGCTGAATATTACTGTATTATCTATTTCAGGAGCATCATACATGGTCCTGCCAATGTATGCTCCCTCTTCGTCTGTTCCATCAACAATCACATCCAGGCTGCTGCCAACCTTGGCATCATTGATTTCCCTGGAAATGTCAACCTGCATTCTCATTATGCTGTCCGCACGCTCAGCCCTGATTTCTTCAGGAATCTGATCTTCTCTATCTCCTGCGGAAGTGCCCTCCTCCTGAGAGTAAGCAAACACCCCAAGCCTTTCAAATCTGGTGTCGCGGGCAAAATCATAGAGCATGTCGAAATCCTCCTGAGTCTCCCCCGGAAAACCCGTTATAAACGTAGTTCTTATGTGAATGTCCGGCATTGCCTTTCTCAGCCTGTCAACTGTGTTTCTGATGCTTCCGGAAGTGGATCTGCGCCTCATTCCCCTGAGAACATTGTTAGAAACATGCTGAAGAGGTATATCTATGTAATTGGCAATGCGGGGCTGTGATGCCATTACATCAATGAGTTCATTGGTAATCTTGTCCTCATAGCAGTACATTAGCCTGATCCATCTGAATCCCATATTAAGGTCATCTCCGCCAATCTGACACAACCTATTTAAAAGCTCCGGCAGTTTAAGCTCCCCATAGATGTCTCTTCCGTATTCTGTAACATCCTGGGCTATGAGAATTACTTCTCTTGTACCGGCTGCAATCATGGTTTCAGCTTCAGCAAGAATACTTTCCATTGGCCTTGACCTGTATCCGCCTCTGATTTGAGGGATTATGCAGTAGGCACAGCAGTTGTTGCACCCTTCAGCAATTCTTAGAGTAGCGGTATACGGATTGTCTTCAAGCTTTCTGGCACTGAACTCCTCAAATTCGCAAGGAGCAGGACTTCTGTAAACATGTGCCTGTCCGCATTTTTCCCCATTCCGGCAATCAGTTCTGTAGCATTCTATAATCTCAGGAAGTCTTTCGTAATCGTTTACACCCATGAAGATATCCACTTCAGGTATTTCCTGAACAAGTTCATCCGGATAACGCTGGGAAAGACATCCCGCAACCACAAGAATCTGCTTTTCCTTAAGCCTGATCATGTCAAATATCGTATTGATGGACTCAGTCTTGGCATCATTAATAAAACCGCAAGTATTTACCAGAATGACATCCGCATTTGCGGGATTATCTGTTACAGTCATTCCGGCTTTTTCCCATATTCCTGCAATACCTTCTGAATCATTGAAATTCTTAGGACATCCCAGGGTCTCAATGTAAAGTTTCATCCTATAAATCCTCTACAGATTCCTGCATGTTGGCAAGATCTTCTTCTGAAATAAGTACAGCACGTGGACGGGAACCGTCAGGAGGTCCCACAATCTGCCTTTCTTCCATCATGTCTATGATTCTTGCAGCTCTGTTATATCCTATTCTGAATCTTCTCTGGAGCATTGATACTGAAGCGGCACCTGCACCCACAACCAGTTCAATGGCATCCGGAAGAAGCTCATCTCCCATATCGGATCTGTTACCCTTTTCAGCGTCAGGGGTGTTGACTCTTGAAATTGTATCCATAACGTCAGCTTCAGCAGCTTCATCGGCTGATCCCTGACTCTTAACATATTCAATCAGTTTCTTTACTTCATCGTCTGAAATGAACGGTCCCTGAATTCTTGTCGGCTTGTTGCTTCCAATCGGAGCGAACAGCATATCGCCCTTACCAACCAGTCTTTCGGCACCCACCATATCCAGAATGGTACGTGAGTCAACCTGTGAAGTTACTGCAAAGGCAATTCTGGAAGGGATATTAGCCTTAATCAGACCGGTAATTACGTTTACTGAAGGTCTCTGAGTTGCAACTATCAGATGCATTCCTGCTGCTCTTGCCTTCTGTGCCAGGCGGCAGATGGATTCCTCCACCTGTGAGGAGGCAACCATCATCAGGTCGGCCAGCTCATCGATGATAATTACAATCTGTGGTATAGTTCCATCCACTTCTCCGTCACGAACACGGTTTTTCTTCTGTGATTTCAGTTTGTTGTATGATGCAAAATCGCGAACACCGTTTTCAGCGAATTTCTTATATCTGTCATCCATCTCCGCAACAGCCCAGTTGAGCGCAGCTGCTGCCTTGGCAGCATCAGTTACAACAGGTATAAGCAGGTGCGGAATGCCGTTATAGTTTGAAAGTTCAACCATCTTTGGGTCAATCAGCACCATCTTAACTTCATCAGGTCTTGCCTTATAAAGCAAGCTGGCTATGATGCCATTAATACATACTGACTTACCGGAACCGGTGGATCCTGCAATCAGAAGGTGCGGCATTTTTGCAAGGTCTGCCACAATGTTCTTACCACCTATATCCTTACCAACAACAAATGATATCTTTGATTCAGCATTCTGGAAGTCCGCTGAATCAATCAGTTCACGGATTGATACCGTATTTGATCTCTCGTTTTCTATTTCTATGCCAACTGCACGCTTACCCGGAATAGGAGCTTCAATACGTATGCTCTTGGCTTCCATGTTAAGGGCTATATCATCATTCAGATTCTTGATTCTTGACACCTTGACACCACTGTTAGGATGTACTTCATATCTTGTAACCGTAGGTCCCTGGATAACGTTGGTTACTGTAGCCTCAATTCCGAAACTGTCCAGAGTGTCTTCAAGCAGTTCTGCTCTTTCTCTAAGTTCACTCTCACTTGCCATTGAAGTGCTGCGTTTAGGCATCTTCAGAAGGTCTATTGGTGGATATTCGTAGTCCTTATATTCCTCAGAAGGAATGAAATCACTCTGTTCAAGCTTGCTGTTTGCAGCTTCGCTCTTTGTAAGCTTCTTAGGTTCCTTTACAGGTTCTTCTTCTAGAATGCTCTTCTTTGTTCCTTCTCCGGCACCCTGAATTGAAATACCGCTATCCTTGGTATTTCTCTTTCTGGTTTTTTTGACAGGTTCCGGTGCTATTTCAACCCCGGCCTGATTCTCGCTAACATATCCCATAATCTTCTTCTGACCTGCAGACATGCTGGAATCGCCTGTTTCCATTTCCATTCTCATCTGCTCATATCGCTGAGCTTCCTGAGCTGCCCGTTCTTTGGCTCTTTCTTCCCTTTCGAGTTCTCTTCTCTGCTTTCTCAATTTGATATTCTCAAAGAATCTGGATACCGGAGTGTTTATGAGCAAAAGCAGGAATACCAGAATTAATGCAAAGGCAAATATCAGAAGTCCCGGAACACCCATAAGGTTTACAATGCCGCTTCCAACACCCTGGCCGAATACACCTCCGCCATTTAGCATTACGCCGTCGTCAAAGCACTTGGAAATTCCGCCCCAGTCGCCACCAGCAGCTACCTTATCCATGAATCTGGATGCATTAACCAGGTCAATCCCCAGATATATTATTACAAGATAGATAATGGATTTAATTCCAATATGAATTGTTTTCTTCAGGAACAGCAGAATTCCGTAGATTATGAAATAGTACGGAAGGAAGAATGCCACAAATCCAAACATTCCCTTAAGTCCTTTTGAAATTCCTTCTCCAACCACTCCGGCAGCATGTGTCTGAAGCGCTATGATAAGAAAAACACCCAGGGCAATTACAATGATCCCCAGTATTTCATCCTTAATCTGAGCTTTTGACTCTCTTCTCATCTCCATCTGCTGAACATTTTTCTGAACAGCCTTTGATGGTGGTGTTTTCTTGCTGTTTTTGTTCTTGCTTCCCGGTGGTCTTCCCGGTCCTCTTTTTTTCTCAGCCATCATTACCTCTCAATATTTCAAAGCAGGAACATGTACGGACATCTTTGCCCTTTCCCGCATACATCGTCACATTATCATACATAATTGATTATACCATATAACCACAAGAAATGGTAGTATTACTTGATTTCATACACTCTATTTTGGGTTTTGGATTAATTAATTCCACCTTTTGACAGTATACATATATAGTTGTATAATGTTTTCCGTACGAAATCACTTAGGAGGTCAGTAAAAATGAAGAGAAAACCAAACATAGCAGTAGTAGGAGCAACAGGAGTCGTTGGATCAACTTTTCTCAGAGTGCTTGAGGAGAGAGATTTTCCTTTTGAAAACATCTACATGATGGCTTCTGCCAAGTCAGCCGGAAAGAAGCTGACATTCAAGGGAAAGGAATACACCGTTGAAGAACTGACCGAACATTCATTTGATAAACCCATTGATATCGCTCTGTTCTCAGCAGGCGGTGGCACAAGTGCAAAGTTCGCACCTATTGCTGCAGCTCACGGAACAACAGTAGTAGACAACAGCAGCCAGTGGAGAATGGATAAGGAAGTACCTCTCGTAGTGCCTGAAGTTAACCCTGACGACATCAAGGAAAGCAAAGGTATCATTGCAAACCCTAACTGCTCAACTATTCAGGCTGTAGTAGCTCTGAAGCCACTTCATGACAAGTACGGAATCAAGAGAGTCATCTATTCAACTTATCAGGCCGTAGCAGGTTCAGGTCTTAAGGGAATCAATGACCTGAAGAATGGTATCGAAGAAAATGACGAGCCACTTCAGGCATATGCACATCCTATCGCATACAACTGTCTGCCACACATTGATGTGTTCATGGACAATGGCTACTCCAAGGAAGAAATGAAGATGGTTAATGAAACTCATAAGATTCTTCACGATGACAGCATCGGTGTAACCGCAACAACAGTAAGAGTTCCTGTATACTACGGACACAGCGAATCAATCAACATCGAGCTTGAAAAGCCGTTCGAAATCGAAGATATCGTTGAACTGTTCAAGAATTCACCGGGAATTATCGTTCAGGACGATCTAGAAAACAATGTATACCCTCTTGCAACTGAAGCAGCAGGAACAGACGAAGTATACATTGGCAGAATCAGGAGAGACTTTTCAGTAGAAAACGGCATCAACATCTGGTGCGTAGCTGACAACGTACGTAAAGGCGCAGCAACAAATGCAATTCAGATTGCAGAAAAGCTTCTGGAAGTACTTCCTGACTAATGCAAAAGCAGACAGAACAAAAACGAAAAAAGCGACATCGTCTGATGTCGCTTTAGTTTTGTCTTCTTTAAGCTTAGCCTTCCATGACGTCCTTGCCATCATAGTAGTTGCAATTAGGGCAAACTCTGTGAGGAAGCTTTGGTTCGTGGCACTGCGGACAAATTGAAACGCCAGGAGCCTTCTTCTTCATGTTTGCTGCCTTTCTCTGATGAGTTACTGCTTTTGAAGTTTTTCTCTTAGGTACTGCCATTGTTACACCTCCTTCGTGCCGATTATGTAAGCACGCCTCGCCGACTGGCATCGGCGCAATAAATTCTTATATTCTACGACATAAAAATACCGTATGTCGCAACATTGAAAGTATACATGCGACATACGGTATTTGTCAACACATATTTTATCTTATAATCTGCCTTCTACGATATCTCTTGTATCTCTTGCGATCATGAGCTCTTCATTTGTAGGAATCAGCAGAAGCTTAACAGCTGAATCGTCTCTTGAGATGATTGTCTCTCTGCCTCTTACTCTGTTCTTTACAACGTCAAGCTTGATTCCCAGGTTGCCAAGGTCATTGCAGATGATATCTCTCATACCTATGTCGTTTTCACCAACGCCTGCTGTGAAGATGATAGCGTCGCAGCCATTCATTTCAGCAATGTATGCGCCAATGTAGAATCTTACCTTGTGAGCGAATACCTTCAGTGCCAGCTGAGCTCTTTCGTTTCCTTCTTCTGAAGCAGCCTCCAGATCTCTGAAGTCACTTGATACTCCGGAAATACCCAGTACTCCCGACTTCTTGTTCAGGATTTCGTTTGCAACGCCCAGGTCCAGATTTTCACATTCTCTCATGTAAGTTACAATTGCAGGGTCGATATCGCCTGATCTTGTTCCCATTACCAGTCCTTCCAGAGGAGTGAATCCCATTGAAGTATCAATGCACTTGCCTCTCTTGATTGCTGATACTGATGCACCATTGCCCAGGTGGCATGTGATGAGCTTCAGGTCATCAAGATTTACATTCAGAATGTCAGAAGCTCTTTCTGCTACATATCTGTGTGAAGTTCCGTGGAAACCATATCTTCTGATTCCATGTTTTTCATAGAATTCATAAGGAATTGCGTAGATATATGATTCAGGAGGCATTGTCTGATGGAATGCTGTATCAAATACGCCAACCATTGGAGTTCCCGGCATAAGTTCCTGACATGCTGCAATACCAAGGAGGTTTGGTGGGTTGTGCAGTGGTGCCAGTGAAGTACATTCTTCCAGAGCTTTGATTACGTCATTAGTGATAAGTACTGATCCTGCATACTTTTCGCCTGCATGAACAACTCTGTGCCCTACAGCGCCGATTTCGCTCATTTCCTTAACAACACCGTGCTCAGGATCCTGAATGGCATCCAGAACGTGCCCGATAGCATCCTTGTGGTCTGCCATTGGAGTTTCAAGCTTGAACTTATCCATTCCAGTCTTTTCATGAGTGATGACTGAACCGTCCATTCCGATTCTTTCTACCAGACCTTTGCATTCAAGTACTTCATTTGCCATGTCCAGAACCTGGTACTTTAATGAAGAACTTCCGCAGTTAATAACTAATACTTTCATTTATAGTTCCTCCTGTTAATATTTAATTAAACTCAATGAATTGATTATATCACACTTCAATATAAGGTGTAACAACTTTATCGGAATATTCATACATGTCTCTTCCGAAAATAATGTTATATATATCCGTTGCCAGAATATCAAGCTGTGCCATGAGCTCAAGCTGTGAATCCTGGTTCTCATCAAGGAATTTATTGATATTCGTAATAACCGGTATAGTTGCTTTTTTCTCTTTCTTGATGGCCTTCATATACTCTCTGCCGCCTTCTCCTGCTGCCAGAACCCTGGCAAACAGCTTTGGTTCAAGCATATGGCCGTCTTTAGAAACACCGGAAAGAAGATCAGCACTCTTTCCTGTAAGGCCAAGAAGAATATACATCAGTATTCTTCTTATTGATGCGGAAGAATAGCGCTTGGATGTAAGTCTTTCAACAAAATCATCTAATGAAGAAGCCATAACGTTTTCTTTCTTGATCTTATTTTCAAGGCCCTCACCTATGCAATACATATCTGTAAGCTCCGCAGCAGATTTCCTGGTGATGTCATATCTGAGAAGTTCAAATGTTGTTTTATATGCCTTCAGAATTCTGTCTCCTGGTGCTCCGCCTTCTGATAGTGCCCGGCGTACTTTTTCCGGCATGTACCTGGCTACTTCATCAAAATTCCTGTTTCTTATGAGTTTTCTGATTTCTGTAGATCCTGCAAACCCAAGAAGTGAATTTGATTCATTTATTCCTGATACATATCTCTGAACCGGGACAGCCTCAATATTGATTCCCTTTTCTCTAAGCTGAATAATGTTTTTTAGATATTCAACTGAAAGAATGTTATTCGGTCCCTCAAGAAGTTCTGATGCTTCTTTTCCGAGCAGTTCTTCTATTACTCTCTGATTTGCTTTTGCACGGGAAATGCCCTCTTTCATGTGTTCAGCAATAAGTTCCTGGACTCTGTCCTTTTCCCTGATTGAAGTTTCTGCAATCTGTTGAAGTCCTTCCGGATTGTGTGTCTCACAGCCAAAGGAAATGTGCGAAACACCTATTCCCGCCAGAGTTCTTATGGCCCCCCTTGCGAAATGCTCTGCTCTATTGCACGCGAAAATAGTGGGGAGCTCAATGACCAGATCTGCATTACTTCTTTCGTCCGAGCCTGAATCCAGAACAACTCTGGCTCTTGCCCACTTGTCCATTATTGCAGGTTCGCCTCTCTGAACAAAATTTCCGCTCATGCAAATAACAGTGCAATCTGCTCCGGACAGTTCCTTGGCTTTTGCAATATGATAGAGGTGTCCACTATGTAACGGATTATATTCTGCTATAATTCCTACTGCTTTCATTATTTATCTTCTTCCACAAAAAAAGGGCTGCCAGAGGCAAGCCCTAAAATAATCTTATTTTAATTCTCCATTCATGTCAGGAAGTGGTGAGAACTCCGGTTTACTCTCTGCATCCATCTGTGCTCTATATGCCATGTCCTGAAGCTCGTCTCTGTTGGCTGCCAGTGCTGAGTTGATGTCTTCAAATGCTTTTTCAATGCTTGTAAACATTTCTCCGAAATAGATTGAACTAAGGTGTTCCATCTTGCCCTGGAAGTTATAAAGAATTCCGTCAAGATATTCATATGTTCCAATCTTCAGCTGTTTTGCAGTATCTTCTGTAACTGTCATCAGTTCATCAGCTCTCAGTTTGGATTTAACAGTGATGTCATTGTTCTCAACCAGAGCATCAGCCTGCTTCTGAGCATCTTCGATTACTGCTTCGTACTGCTGTTTAGCTTCTGCAATGATTCTTTCTCTTTCATTCTTAATCCACTGTGCCTGCTGGATTTCATCAGGAAGTTCAGATCTGATTTCTCTGACGATTTCCAGAAGCTCTTCTGAATCGATCATGATTTTGCCTGTAAGAGGAAAACCTGCCGCAGTATCAACTATTTCTTCAATTTCTTCTAATAATTCTAAAACCCTCATTGCGTCCTCCTAACAAAAAGTGTTTATTTTGACATTCTTCCTAATATTTCATCCGGAACCAGACCCTTAATGTCTCCGCCCAGTGAACTCACTTCCTTAACCATGGTTGAGCTTATGAATGAGTATCTCGGGTCAGTCATGAGAAAAACAGTTTCAACTTTTTCATTAAACAGTCTGGCATTCATCTGCGCCATCTGTATTTCATAATCGAAATCCGTAGTGCCCCTGAGGCCTCTGACAACCACATTGTAGCCACCATCATTTACAAAATCAGCCAGCAGTCCGCTGAAATGATCAACCCTCACATTGTGCAGTCCTGCCAGAGCTTCCTTTATCATGTCTTCTCTTTCAGAAAGTGAAAACATGGTCTTTTTCTGGGGGTTATCTATGACACCCACTGTAACCTCATCGTACAGCTTGGCTACCCTTTCAATAATATTCATATGACCCATTGTTAGCGGATCAAATGAACCTGAATATAGAGCTTTTGTTTTCATAGAAATTCCTCCCATAATCCTTAGTGAATTTTATCATATATTTTTTTCTAAAGCAACTATATATTGTTGTAAATGGACAGTGTAACCACTCCATATCGTCTTTCTTTGGTTTTCTCAAAACCAAAGAGCTTTTCTGGAAGAATTTCTTCTTTTCTGTGCTCTGCAACTATGACACCTTCATCTGCCAGAACATTGCCCTCTCTTATGAGCTGAAACGCATCTTCCAGAAGGCCCTTATTGTATGGCGGATCAAGGAAAATGATATCAAAAGGCTCCTGGAGACCATCTTCTATGCGATCAGCCAGGTTCTTTAATACTTTCTTGTATTCCCCTGCCATGAGTCTTGTTTTTTCTTCAACCCTGCAGTGCTCAAGGTTTTCCTTTACCAGTGACAGACTCTTTCTTGAATTGTCGCAGAATACACAGTACTGAGCACCTCTGCTGAGTGCTTCAATGCCTAGGCTGCCGGTTCCTGCAAACAGATCCAGAACATTGCTTCCGTACACCTCATTTGCAATGATACTGAACAGAGCTTCCTTGGCTTTGTCAGATGTAGGCCTGATATCATAATCAGAAGGTGTATTAAGCTTTCTTCCCTTGTATTTTCCTGTAATTACTCTCATATCTCTACCTCACAGATTCAGCGAAAAATCTTCGCCGAACAATTTGATTATTCTTCTCTTTAATGGCTGGTTTTCTTCTTTTTCCATACCCGAATCTTCTTCCAGTAACCTTCTGGCTTCATCTCTGGCATCTGCCAGAACATTAAGGTGTCTTGCCATGTCTGCCAGTTTCATGTCCGGCAGTCCGTGCTGGCGGGTACCGAATATTTCTCCCGGCCCTCTAATTTTAAGGTCTTCTTCTGCAATATAAAAGCCATCGGTGGAATTTGTCATTATTTCTCCGCGTTTTAATGCCAGCTCGCTCTCGTTTCCTATAAGAAGATAGCAGTATGACTGATGAACACCGCGACCTACTCTTCCCCTTAACTGATGCATCTGAGCCAGACCGAATCTCTCGGCATTCTCAATTACCATAACCGTTGCATTGGGAACATTAATGCCCACTTCAATTAGAACTGTGGCCACCAGAATGTCGATTTTACCATCATTGAATTTTGCCATGATTTCATCCTTTTCGGACTGTTTCATTGCTCCGTGAATCAGTGCAGTTTTCTCAAAACGCTTACGCAGTTCCTCGTAAACCTCCTGGGCTGATTTTGCATCCATGGCCTCTGACTGGTCAATAAGTGGTGTAACTACATAAATCTGGTGTCCCTGCCTGATCTGCCTCTCAACAAAATCATAGCATGCTTTTCGTCCGGAGTCATCAGATGTGCATATTGTTTTTACAGGCTGGCGGCCCGGCGGCATTTCATCAATAACGGAAACATCCATGTCTCCATAAAGAACTACAGCCAGTGTTCTTGGAATCGGTGTTGCGGTCATAACCAGAACATTAGGATTCTCTCCTTTTTCTTTAAGCCTGATTCTCTGATTAACGCCGAATCGATGCTGTTCGTCGGTTATTACAAGCCCCAGTTTCGCAAACTCAACCTCAGGCTGAATAACTGCATGGGTACCAACAAGAATGTCTATATCTCCTGCAGCAAGTTTCTCCAGTACTTCTCTCTTTTCTCCGGTCTTCATGCTTCCTGTAAGGAATCCGACATTCATTCCGAATTTGGAGAAGCTTTCTTTGAATCCTGCAAAATGCTGACTTGCCAGTATTTCAGTTGGAGCCATCATTACAGCCTGCCATCCGCTTTTTACAGCCTTGTAAATGGCTATTTCGGCTACTGCGGTCTTTCCAGAGCCAACATCACCCTGCAGAAGCCTGTTCATCATCTTCCGGCCTTCAAGGTCACTTATAATCTCATCTGTAACCCTCCGCTGTGCCTTTGTAAGAGGATAAGGCATGGCGTCAATGTATTCCTGTTCAGCGCCTTTAATACTGCAGCATGCTCCCGGACCTGTATTCTTCTGATCTGCTTTTGACATCTGCAGACCGGCCTGCAAAACCAGAAATTCCTCAAACACCATTCTGTATTTGCTTTGAAGAAATTTCTCTCTGTCCTGCGGAAAGTGAAGATTTTCCAATGCAAATTCAAGATTGCATAGTTTGTTTTTTTCTATTGTTGCATTCGAAAGGATGTTGTCTGCTTTTGCATATAATGGCTTTAGCTTAGTCTGAAGACGTCGCATTTCTCTCTGGCTTATGCCTCTGGTGAGCGGATATATTGGGATGATGCCTGTCTGTGCGTTATCTGTTTTCTCGAACTGCGGATGAATTACCTGAAGCCTTTCATTGTTCATCTGCGGCTTTCCGAAGAAAGTAAGTACGTCACCAATATGAACAGTCTTTGCCAGATAAGCTGCATTAAAAAATACAACCTCAATAGAGCCTGTATCATCAGATATAAGCATTTTAACGACCCGTCTGCCCTTTCCCTTGAGACCGCCCGGTCTGATAATGTCAACCGTTCCACTGAAAACCGCATCTTCTTCCGGTTCCAACTGACTAATTGTACGCACATTTCTCCTGTCTTCATAGATGCGGGGAAATGTAAAAATCAGATCCTCAAGAGTTTCTATACCCAGACGTGAAAAGCATTCCGCTTTCTTGGGTCCAATGCCTTTTATGCTTGTTAAGCTATCTCTCAGTTCCATCCCTATACCTCGGCGTCTGTAAACTCAATATGCCTTCTTGCTATTTCGTTAGACTGAACACCTGTAACAATTATCCTAACTACGTTAGGTTTTTCTCCCATAACCTTTTCCACGTTTTCATTAATATATTTAATCATTGATCTGGCGCAGTTTGAAATGCTGGCACCGAATCTGATTACGACAAAAACATCGATGCTCACGCCGTCTTCTGTTTCCTTAAAGATAACATTGCTTCCCGGCATGACGCTCTTGTATTTGCCTTTATAATTCTGCACAGTAACTTTGCCGTCTGACTTCTCAGCGGCATCATCTACAATCTTCAGTATGACGTTTCTTGAAAAACGTATATCTCCAAGTTCTGTTTTTTTCTCAAGCATGAATTTATTATAACATAATAAAACACTCGCTGATAGCGAGTGTTAAGTCCAGAATAAAATTAGATGGCACGTTCAACTTTGCCTGATCTGAGGCATCTAGTGCATACCTTGGCTTTTCTTACTGTTCCATTGTCATTAATTCTTACAGTCTGGATATTTGCATTCCACTTTCTTCTAGTGTGTCTGTTTGAGTGGGATACATTATTACCGGAAACCTGTCCTTTTCCGCAAATTTCGCACTTGTTTGACATTTGCCGCACCTCCTTGTTTTATTTGTATAGTAATGCGTTTCGCATAATTTCAACTCGAACATTAGAGATTATAGCACATAGATATAGGCTAATGCAAGAAGTATTTTATTATCCTTCAAACAGGACAATTCTGCCTTCCTCTCTTGTCTTGTTCATGTCGATAACTCTCTGATTACTGCTTCCTCTAAACTGTAATGTAAGATCCCTTTTTGACTGGACGAACGGGCCGTCAATAAGCACATCACACATCATGAGAAGCTCTGCTGTTGCCTTGCTTTCCTTTGCCCTTGCAAGAAGCTGCTCAAGGGTGTATCCACTGAAAATGGTAATGGTCTTGCCTCGTTCTTTTACCAGTTTGCCAAGAACAGCAAATCCATCAGGCTGACACATCGGTTCCCCGCCGGAAAAAGTAATTCCAGCCAGCATTGGGTTTTTATCAAATTCTTCTATGATTCTGTCTATTTTAACTTCGCTGCCGCCGTTGAAATCATGAGTCTCGGGATTATGGCATCCCGGGCAAGCGTGCGGACAGCCCTGACAAAAGACTGCAAATCTAATGCCCGGGCCGTCAACGATTGATTCCCTCATTATTCCGGCGATTCTTAATGAATCTGCCATGGTAATTCTCCTGTCTTCTTACTGGAGCTGCTCCATTTCACCTTCATCCCCAAGAGAATGCTTTACTCTATCCTTTTCTTCAGCTGTCTTGGCATCGTTCCAGTGATCCATTGTGCCTACCAGATATCCTGTGATACGTCTGATTCTTTCAAATCCCATATCATCTGATCCCTCTACTCTTCCGCAGCAAGGACACTCATTATCGATAATTCCTGTATATCCGCAAACAGGGTCTCTATCTACAGGGTGGTTAATTGAACCGTAACCGATGCCATTTTCCTTCATACAGCGAACTACCTGTTCAAACGCATCCAGATTCTTTGTAGGATCTCCATCAAGTTCAATATAGCTGATGTGACCTGCATTTGTCAGTGTGTGATAAGGTGCTTCTCTTCTGATCTTTTCAAAAGCATTAATGTTGTAGTATACAGGAACATGGAATGAGTTAGTGTAGTATTCTCTGTCGGTAACGCCTTCGATTACTCCATACTTAGCTCTGTCAATTCTTACGAAACGACCTGAAAGTCCTTCTGCAGGTGTTGCCAGAAGTGTGTAGTTGAAGCCTGTCTTCTTTGACTGATCGTCCAGTTTCTTTCTCATGAAACCGATGATTTCAAGACCCATTGTCTGAGCTTCTTCACTTTCACCATGATGCGCTCCAATCAGTGCCTTCAGACATTCAGCCAGCCCGATAAATCCAACACTGAGAGTACCATGCTTCAGCACTTCTCCTACTGTATCGTCTTCTGAAAGCTTTTCTGAATCAAGCCATACCCCTTGTCCCATCAGGAATGGATAGTTTCTAACCTTCTTGGAGGCCTGTATCTTGTATCTTTCCATGAGCTGATCCATGGCAAGATCAATCTTGCGATCCAGTTCCTCGAAGAACCAGTCAATGTCACCGTGTGACTTGATGGCGATTCTTGGCAGGTTAACTGAAGTGAATGAAAGATTGCCTCTTCCGCCTACTACCTGTCTTGAAGGGTCATAAATGTTTCCGATTACTCTTGTTCTGCAGCCCATGTATGCTACTTCTGTATTTGGATCGCCTTCCTTGTAGAACTGAAGGTTGAAAGGTGCATCAATAAATGCGAAGTTAGGGAACAGCCTCTTGGCTGAAACCTTCATTGCCAGTTTGAACATGTCATAGTTAGGATCCCCCGGATTATAGTTCAGGCCTTCCTTAACCTTGAAAATGCTTACTGGGAATATAGCCGTTTCTCCATTACCAAGTCCTGCTTCAATTGAAAGCAGAATGTTCTTGATAACCAGTCTTCCTTCCGGGGAAGTATCTGTTCCGAAGTTGATTGATGAGAATGGAACCTGAGCACCTGCTCTGGAATGCATTGTATTAAGATTGTGAACAAATGCTTCCATTGCCTGGTAAGTAGCTCTGTCAACTTCTTCATTGGCATACTTGGTAGCCTTTTTCTGAATTGTAGTAATATATTTAGGATTAATGAGTTCCTTAAGATATTCTTTTTCTACGTCCTTGTATCCGTTGTCATCAGCCAGTGTTGGGAAGACATCCTTCTCTTCCATAATCTTCTTGCCGATTTCCTTAACCTTTTCTACGCCGTCTTCAACGTCAAACAGCAGGTTAAGCATTTTTCCTACATTTGTCCAGTACAGCTTTCTGTAAGTCTTCTTTACGCCATTAGCCATACCGTAGTCAAAGTCTGCAATACTCTGTCCACCGTGCTGGTCATTCTGGTTTGACTGGATAGCAATACATGCCAGAGCTGAATAGCTCTGAATGTCGTTAGGTTCTCTAAGGTGTCCGTGACCTGTTGAGAAACCACCTTTGAATAGTTTTTCTATATCAATCTGACAACAAGTTGTTGTAAGAGTCAGGAAGTCCATGTCATGAATGTGAATGTCGCCTTCTCTGTGAGCTCTGGCATGCTCTGGTTTAAGAACGAACATTTCATAGAACTGTTTAGCTCCTTCTGAACCATATTTAAGCATTGTACCCATGGCTGTATCACCATCGATATTGGCGTTTTCACGTTTAGTATCGTTATCCTTGGCATCCTTAAAAGTAAGATCCTCATAAGTCTTCATAAGCCTTGTGTTCATGTCTCTTACTCTTGTTCTCTCAGCCCTGTAAAGGATGAACTCCTTAGCTGTTCTGGCATGTCCGTTTTCAATAAGGACCTTTTCTACAGCATCCTGTATCTGTTCAACTGTAGGAATTTCATTATGGCAAACCTCTGTAAGGTATAATTCGACCTGCTTTGCCAGATAATTAGCAGTGTCTCTGTTCTGGCCGCCCAATACTTCTGCAGCCTTATAGATGGCGTCTGAAATCTTAATAATGTCAAAGTCTACGGTTCTGCCATCTCTTTTGATGATTTGTCTGATTTCACTCATGATTTTCTCCCTCACTAGATATTGTGGTTATTTTCGCGTTCATTGAAAATTATACACAAAATATTCTGACCGTCAATAACTTATTCATCAAAAAAACAAAAAACCCTGAAATAACATCAGGGTTTCCGATAATGTTTTTATGTTATCTTTTAAAGTACTCGTTACTGAGCATCGACATAAGGTTAAGATCATAGTATACGCCATCCTTGCTGCATGCGTTTCTTGCAACGCCTTCATCAACAAATCCAAGCCTTCTGTACAGTGCTGCAGCCCTTGTATTTCCGGTGAAATAGTCCAGTGTTACCCTTTCCATCTTCATTTCCTCGAAAAAGTGTTTCAGTAGACCTTCAAGTACTTCGCTTCCTATTCCAGCACCTCTGTTATCACCGCCAACATATATCTTGGTAATGTCCAGAGAATTATAATGCTTTTCTATTCTTGAAATAATTACTCTGCCTAAAGGTTTTCCTGTTTTCTTATCTTCAATGGCACAGTCGATAACTGAATCATCATTTCTGAATGCAAATGCTTCAGTCACCACATCCTCCATCTTTCTGTTTTTGTCCAGTGCGAAATACTTTGTCATATCCTGATCGTTTTCCCATTCCAGAAAATATGCGAAATCATCAAAGCATGCATTTCTTACAATATAGTTATCTGTTTCTATTCTTAAATCCATTTTTTTCTTCCTTTGTTTCACTGAAATAACACATTTTTTTATACATTTGATGTATAATGACATTATATTGATAATATACGTTTTTAACAAGGAGATTTACATATATGAAGCGCTTTTTAGCTGTAATTATTTCACTCATATTTGCTTTAACACTGGTTCTTTCAGGTTGCGGAGAAATTGACAGAGACAAGGAACTGAAGGATATACAGAAAACAACCGAAAACGGACTTGAAGATACATTTGCAGAAGAAACCTGTGATTTTGAGCTTCTTCTTGAGTACATAGAGTCCTGGGCCAAGAATGCAGATATTGAAATAGCAGATAAGACAAAGCATTCAATTATACTTAAAAACCCTGCAACCAAAGGTCATGAAAGTGATGAAAGCACTTCCCTGATCTGCAGTGTTGATCCTGATCAGATTCAGACACAGATCAAGGTTATTTCTACTGCAACAACTGCCCTCATGGGTCCGACCAAACATGGCAGCATTACTCTTGCCATATCCGAAACAAAAAACGGACGTATGTTAGGCATGGAAAACCTGGACTACAGCAAAATTAAGAGCGATAACCTTATTCAGCTTCAGCCGTCCACAAGCAATACCATTCTCACATCAGGTGCAGACAATGCAAGCTGCATTTTCACTGCTGCAGCCAATACCAAGCAATCCCACTATGCGAAGGCATATGAAATTACGATGAGCATGGCTAAATACACAGATCCTTATAACTTTGTTAAGGGCAGCAACTACCCTAACCCTATTAATGTAATAGGCGGTCTTCTTGCTACAGCCAAAAGCTCAGGCAGGCTCTTTGACATAGCATCCTTCACATATGAAGGAAAAACGGGATATACCCCATATTCTGCAACTGCAGTTGTTGTAATTGATGATAACAATGTTGAAAGTTTCATAAAGAAGTTTGACAAATCTTATGAGAATATGGAAGAAAAGTTTGAAAAACTTGAAGACAATTTCGTATATACAATGACAGAAACTGATATGCCTGAAACTGTTCTCAGAGATAAGGTTTCAAACCATATTATCAGTCTTATGTACACTCTCAATACAGGAATCTGCAATCAGGACGAGGAATCAGGCATTGTTTATTCAACTTCCTACATCAAATCCATAAGCACCAGCGATGATGAATTCAAGCTGCTAATCGACGTCAGAGCCAGAGGTGAAGAAAATCTTAATGACCTTACATCCGAATATGAAGTAACTTCCGGTCTCTGCAATACTGATTTTGCATGTAAAAAAGGCAGCAAAATCTGGTCTGCTGCCAAAGGTTCTACCCTTGTAGACTTCTTTACGGAAGCCGTTCCGCTTAATGAAGCTGAAGAAAGCGATATCAGCCTAAAGACCTATGAAACAGATCTAATAGCCAAAAAGCTTTCCAAGCAAAATATGATAATCTATACATTTGATAAAGGTGACAGAACCGATGTGATTCTGAACATCACTCATTTTATAGAAGAAAACTAATCTTCTATTCTTTCAATGTTGGCTCCCAGACCCTTGAGTTTATCAACAAAATGTTCATAACCTCTGTCTATGTGGTAAATCTGGGAAACCTCAGTTACTCCATCAGCAATCAATCCGGTAAGAACAACCGCAGCACCTGCTCTGAGGTCTGTGGCCACAACCGATGCGCCTTTTAGTGCCTTATTACCGGGAATTATTGCACACTTGCCTTCTGTTCTAATTCCGGCACCCATACGGTTAAATTCACCAACATGCATGAATCTGTTCTCAAATACTGTTTCCATTACAACGCTAGGTCCCTTGGCAACTGTAAGCAGCGCCATGAACGGTGACTGCATGTCTGTTGGGAATCCTGGATAAGGAAGCGTCTTAATATCAGTTGATACCAGAGGATTCCTGCCTCCATCAACCAGAACGCCGTCATCTGTAAATTCAATATATACTCCGCACTCCCTGAGCTTGGCTATTACAGCCTTCAGGTGGTCAGGAAGCATGTTCTTAATAAGAATTTTACCTCTTGTAATGGCCGCACTTACCATAAATGTTCCTGCTTCAATTCTATCAGGAATTACATGGTGTGATACGCCATGAAGTTTCTCTACGCCTTCAATCTTGATCGTGTCTGTTCCCGCGCCCTTAATACGTGCTCCCATCTTGTTAAGGAAGTTAGCCAGGTCAACAATTTCAGGTTCCTGTGCGGCATTTTCCAGAATGGTTGTACCCTTTGCCACTGCAGCCGCCATTACGATTACTTCTGTTGCCCCTACACTTGGGAAGTCCAGATATATTGTTGCACCATGAAGTTCATCTGCCCTGGCATCAACAATACCTTTAAGAAGCTGATCCTCATCCACTGTTGCACCCAGAGCTCTGAGTCCCTTAAGGTGCAGTTCAATAGGTCTTTCACCTATTGCACATCCACCAGGCAGATGGATGATTGCATGGCCTGTTCTCAGCAGCAGTGCTCCAAGAACCAGGATTGATGCTCTCATCTGTTTGACAAGCTCAAATGGAGCTTCGCTTGATATTTCTCCATCAGCCCTTACGTTAATTCTGTTATTATCAAGTTCTTTTTCTGTAGTTGCACCGAGACATGACAGTAGTTCGCACATTACATCAACATCTCTAAGTGCAGGAACATCAAGAATCTCACAGTTCTCATCTGTCAGCAGTGTTGCTGCCATGATTGGAAGAACTGCGTTCTTTGACCCGCTTATCTTAACCTCCCCGTTGAGAGGAGCGCTTTTTTTAACAAGAAATTTTGCCACCGTTAACCTCCGGTTTCATTTAATATCTCACAAGTTTTTTCCCGTAAAAAAAGGGCAAATAAATTGCTCCTTTTTTCTCGTGTTTATAAGTTCTGCAGATCCTTGATACACTTGGCACATACATTCTTGCCGTGTATCTGTTTAACATCGTCTGAACTTCCGCAGAAGATGCACGCAGGCTGATATTTCTTCAGCATGATTGATTCTCCATCAACATAGATTTCCAGTGGATCTCTGATGTCAATATTCAGTGTTCTTCTAAGTTCAATAGGAAGTACTATTCTTCCGAGTTCGTCAACTTTTCTTACGATACCAGTAGCTTTCATGTATGGCTCCTTTCAATTAGTGCAAGGTTAAATTCCGGATAATACTCTAATCTTCTTTATCCTTTGACATCATTCCCTTTATTGATGCCGCAGATTTCACTATGCTTGCTATAGCAGATACAGTTCCCTGATTTCCTTTTAATGCATCTGACAGATCTGCCACTGAGCATGATACATTCGAAATTATGTTATTCACATCCTGACTTCTCTCGGATGCAATTGATGAAACAACCTCCACATCCTCAAGTATGGTGTTTGTGTGCTCTAAAGTTACTAGAAGCTTTCTGACCATAATGATTGCATAGATAATCAATACAATCAGTGCTATAAGTACAAGGGCTATTAAAAGTGTTTTCAAATCAATAGTTACATTCATAATATTCCTTCCCTTCCGTACAAACTATTATTACACAAAATGGAAATTATTTCAATATGTTTTTTCATAAATTTTGAGTATCTCGGAGCTGTAATTCCCTTCAGAATCGTATACCGGAAGCTCATCAGTAATAGTAAGTTCGCGACCTCCTCCAAGCACACAATCAACGAGAATTATATTGGCAGTTCCACCCTTTTTCGGAACCACAAACCTGACATTTTTAGGCTCAAGTTTATACTTCCTGCAGAAGTAGAAAATATCTACCAGCCTTGAGGGTCTGTGAACCATGCATAGGTGTCCCCTATCCTTCAGAATCCAGGCTGCAGCTGCAATAAAGTCTTCAATGTCAGCAGTAGTTTCCTGCCTTGCAATGAGCCTGGAACTGCTGCTGTTATCGATGCCTGCTCCCCTTGGAACATACGGCGGATTTGATACAACCAGATCAGCGAAACGACCAAGCTCGGGGTTGGTGTTTTTCAGCTGAGAAACATCTGCATTAATGAGACTGATTCTTTCATCAAGTCCATTGATTTCCACGGTTCTTTTTGCCAGACTTATGGCTTCCTTCTGAACATCAATCCCGGTTATTTTACTGCCGGAAATCTTGTGACTGAGAACCAGCGGAATAATTCCGTTTCCACATCCCAGATCCACTACAGTATCTGCATCAGGCATAAAAGAAGCAGCGAAATCCGCCAGAATAATTGCATCAACTCCGAATCTGAAACCATCGTCGCTCTGAATGAGTTTAAGATCGTTGAATCCAATGTTTTCGATACTTTCCATATCGGTTAATCCTTCATCAGTTTCTCAATTTCCTTCAGCTGTTCAGCATCAAGTCCGCTAAGATCATCGTCTTTCTTGTTGTTTCTGTTATTATTCTTGCTGCCTTTTTTGCCAAGTCTTCTGATTTCCTCCTTGCCGTAGGTATAGAAATCTGTGCTCAGCTTTTCCTCATTGTCATTTTCCTCTGAAGCTTCTTCAAGAACAATTCTCGCTTTTACTATGTTTTCAAGAATATTTACATCGGTAACCAGCCCGATACCGTCCGGAGTCTTTACTCTTTCTCCTACATTAGGCATGCCCTTCTTCATTTCGTTGTAAATATCATTTTCATATTTCAGACAGCACATGAGTCTGCCACAGATTCCGGATATTTTTGTAGGATTTAATGACAAATTCTGAACTTTGGCCATTTTAATGGATACCGGCTCAAAATCCCTAAGCCATGTGTTACAGCAAAGGCCTCTTCCACAGTTACCTACACCTCCCAGCATCTTTGCTTCATCACGAACGCCAATCTGTCTCAGTTCAATTCTCATTCTGAAAACAGAAGCAAGATCCTTTACCAGTTCTCTGAAGTCAACTCTGCCGTCAGCTGTGAAGTAGAATACGACCTTACTGTTATCAAAAGTGTATTCAACGTCAATAAGTTTCATTTCCAGATTGTGAGCATCTATCTTTTCCTGGCAGATTCTAAGAGCTTCTGCTTTCTTTGCCAGGTTCTCTTCATGCTTTTTGTGATCTGCTTCTGTAGCTATTCTAACAATGTTCTTCAGAGGTGCCACCAGTTCAGACTCATTTACTTCTGTTTCTGCCTGACAAACGGTACCAAACTCAAGGCCTCTTGCAGTTTCCACTATTACATTGTCTCCTAAAGCGGTTTTTAAGTCTCCCGGTGAGAAAAAGTACATTTTTCCGGCATCCTTAAATTTTATTCCAACAACACTTGTCATAAATATCCTCCAATTTATATTTTACATGGACATCTTAAGAATCAGATTCTTCAATGCATAAGAAGCTGACATCCCTTGGTGTATATGCTTTCTTGCCTCTTCGATATCATGAATATTCTCGTAAATATCCTCAAATTTATACAGGCTTACGCCCTGATGCTTTTCCGTAATAAGTTTTATGTAAACAATCTCGAGTTCGTCCAGAAGCTCAAGTGTTTTATCCCTATCCTTAAGGTATTCCTCAATAAACCGGTTAATCTCAAATATCGGAGCTCCTTCAAGTATCATACCGGCCAGTTTGTTTGCCTTTGTACCTGCATTTTCCTGAAATTCCCCTTCTATTCTGTACTTCACACAACGGCTCAGAATTGTCTGTGTAAGGTTTTCTATATTATCCGATAAAAGTATCAGGAGCGAATCTCCCGGCGGCTCTTCGAGGGTTTTAAGCAGTCTGTTCTGTGCCCTCAGAGTCATGGTATCGCTGTCTTTTACCACAACAACATTTCTGTTTCCCAAAGGTTTGATATTCAGTTTATCCTGGATAACTTCAATGGCTGAATCCTTTACCGAAAGACCATCCTTCTCCACATATGTAATGTCCTCGTGGTTATCGTGATCCACCTTGTCGCAAATGCTACACTTGCCGCAGTTTTCACCTCTGTTGTCCGGGCACAGTACCCCCTTGATGAAAGCTTGTGCAAAAGCAGACTTGTCCAGATTCCCCGGTCCTTCGAAAATATATGCATGGGAAACTTTATTCTCTTCAACAACCTTTTCAAGTCTTTCTGTTAGTTTTGAATTGTTGGTGCTGCAATTAAATTTCATCTATTTCTTTGATTTCAACAGTTCATTAACTCTGTCAATGATTACTGCAGCTATGTTTTCTATTGTATCTGTAGCTTCTATTCCAACGATTCTGTCAGAATACTTCTTTTCCAGTTCCAGATATCCTTCATATACCTTCTGATGGAATTCTTCTGAAGCAAGTTCGATTCTATCTCTCTCCTCATTCCTGACTGATATTCTTCTGTTTCCTTCCCGGGGATTTACCTTCAGAAGAACTGTCATGTCGGGCATGCAGTCTCCAATTGCGAAACTGTTGATAATGTTTACGGAATCTCCCAGATTTCTTCCGTAGCCCTGGTATGCAATACTGGAGTCAACAAATCTATCGCAGATAACAACCTTACCCTCTTCAATTGCAGGTTTAATCACCTGAGCAACAAGCTGCGCCCTGGCAGCTGCATAGAGCATGGTTTCAGTCATGTCATCCATTTCTGAATTATTCTTATCAAGAATAATTTCACGGATCTTTTCACTTATTTCTGTTCCGCCGGGTTCTCTGGTAATCAGCACCTCTTTTCCGGCCTTCTCAAGATTCTGTTTAAGAATAGTGATCTGGGTAGATTTACCGCTACCGTCCCCGCCTTCAAATGTTATAAATAATCCTTTGTTCATTCTCTGTTCTTCTGCTTTCTCGCTTTGCGACGCTTTCTCTTGCTTGGCTTCCTGCGTTCTGCACGCTCTTCCGGTGTATATGATCTGCCACTGTTTTCACGGGCTGATCTCTTAGGCATTTCATCCATGAGTTTATCAACTATATACAGCAGAAAAACGGCAAAAGGCAGCACCAGCAGAAGAAGAAATATTATCTTCAGAAATGTCATTAATTGCCCCTCCGCACACACAGTTAGTATAACACAAAAAGGGGCGGCATGCCGCCCCTATATTGTAAAAATGTGTAAATTATATTGGCTGATTATCAGAGATTACTTAGCGTATTCATTCATGAGACTTACAGCCTTCTGAAGTCCTTCAAGTTCTGATGCATATATCTCATTCAGATAGTTTGTCTGCTGCTCTTTCAGTGCCTTCAGCATCTCGATTTCTTCTGAAACATCTGCATTCTTTTCATCATATTTAAGCTTCAGAGAATCAACGAGAGCTCTGGTATCTGCATGCGGATAATCAATCATGCCTTCACCCCAGGTATCGCTTCTTTTTGCGAATAACTGGTTCTTCATGTAATCACATGTTTCTTCGTCAAATACCATGTCATACCACGACCAGTCAATGCCGCTGATCCATTCATCATATGCTTCCTGTACATTGCCCTTCTTCAGAGCCTTGATTGCACCGTTTATGCATTCCAGATTTTCCTGATACATCAGGTTTCTGTCTTCGCAGTTAACGTCCATGAAATCAAGTCCTACAAGTGCATCTTCAAACGCCAGATATACTTCCTGAGTCTGCTTGTTCAGTTCTACAGCAGCATCTGCATCTCCGGATTTTTCTACCTTTTCCATCTTGGCCTGCAATGCCTTTGCAGCATCATATGCCTGTGCCAGGATTTCATTAAACTGATTTCCCGCATCTTTGGTAAGAGTTCCTTCAAATTCCTTGATTCTTGCTGTAAAGTTCATAGGTCTTACCTTGCACGCATCCAGGTCTATAACCAGCTTACCAAATGTATCAACCAGTTCCAGGTATCCTTCTTCATCCAGTGGTGTGTAATCCCAACTGTCGTAACTGGAATGATATGCTCTGTCATCATAATTTGTAGCATCACCATCAGCGCAGACTATGGCAGGTATACCCTTACGAGCCCACATGAAGTCCTCAGTTCCTGTGCTTGGCAAATTGTAGGACCATTCATACTTGCCGGCTTCGTTCATGTCACCAACACTGCTCTTAACAAACTTCTTCAGCTCAGGTGCACAATTAATTCCCTTGTATTCAGCGCCTTCGACTGTATATCCACCGTCATTGTTTACAATGCAGAATCCTCCATCAACCCAGTCCGGGTGATTGTGCATTATTTCTTCATATGCACCAGCAGACCAGTCATATTCACTTCCTTCACGACCCCATTCTTCTGCACCGTGGAAGCAGAATCTTATGGTCTTGTCAGGAACATATCCGCTATCTATAAGAGCCTTTGCTATTCCCATTGAAACTCCGCAGCCCTGTGCATCATCATATGAGCTATGGAAGTATCCATCAATGTGTGCAAATACGAAAACTGTTTCCGGTGTCTTTCCGGGTATCTCTCCCCAGACATTATGTGATGTTGCGTTTTCTGTTACAACAGAATCTGCATTAAACTTTACTTTAATTGAGGCCTCATTTGATCCATCTCCGTATTTTTTTATGGCCTTTTTAAGGGCCTTGCAATCGTCACTGCTTATTGCAAGAGCCGGGGCATCTGCTGGTCCGCAAATGTCCTGAACACCGATACGTTCTCCGGTATCATCACCCATATCTCCCATTTCTCTCATGGCTATAGAACAAAGGGCGCCCTTATTCCTGGCCTGAACTGCCGGATAGTTGATCCACCAGTCTTCTTCCTGATTAATTTCATAGAGAACCAGCTTGCCTTTAACATCGATTCCGTTGTAATCCTCTTCAGTACCTCTTCCCACATACATCAGTTCAACTTCCTGGTTGTCAGCCTGTATTGTAGTCTGATATCCTCCTAGGGCAATTGTCTGTTCCTTGCCCTTGGCATTTTTGAATGTAATATTTGCCCCGTTAAAAGTCCATCCATCAACGATGGCATCATCCATTGTTACATTCTGCAGACCTATATCTTCCATGGTGTCTTTTATATATTCCGCAGTTTCTGTTTCTGCTGGTGAGGCAGCCGATCTCATTCCCACTGCTTCATCATCACCGAATTCAGCAATGGTCTTGTTGAAATTCTTTATAAAGTCCATATCAACTGCATCAGCAAAAGCATCATATACTTCACCATATCCGCTGCCACCTTCAGCAGATTCAGCGGTCTCATCGCTGCTGCCGCAACCAGTGATGCCAAACATTGTAAAAGCAAAAACGAAGGACATTAATATTGCCAGTAGTTTCTTCTTCATGTGTTTCCTCCTCTCAAATAAATGATATTCACAAATATATTTTACTATACTAAAGTACAAAAACAAAACAAAAGATGGCAAAAGCATGCCATCTTTTCAAAAAAAGAAATAAGCGGCAACGTCTTGCTTTCCCAGGCGGTCGCCCGCCAAGTATCATCAGCGCTAAGGAGCTTAACTTCTGTGTTCGGTATGGGAACAGGTGTGTCCTCCCCGCTATAGTCACCGCATATTTCATGTTTAATGTGCCAATGCACATTGAAAACTGAATACTGAATCGTGTAAAGCAAGAATCACTTGCTTATCCTAAAAACCTTTGGTCAAGTATTCGACCTATTAGTATCGGTCAGCTAAATACATTGCTGCACTTACACCTCCGACCTATCAACGTGATAGTCTCTCACGGGTCTTACCCAA
>JAKSSH010000010.1 GCA_024403155.1 Clostridia bacterium
GATGAACATTTAAAATTTTACCAATATTTTTTAAATATAGACCTGTTATTTGCTTATGGATTTAAAATTTTACTTGTTTTTTTAAAACACATCCCTTAATATGGTTAATATACAGAAAAAGGTGGTGTTATTTTGAAAAGCAAGGAATACGTATTACTAAAGAGTCTATATTATGACCATAAAGAAGAATACGACGAACTGTATAACAGTAGGTTTAATGCAAGTGATTGCATTCATCTGAATTTCTCGATTGCCGGTAACCCTGCTTTCTTTTTGGAAACACCGGAACTGATAAAAAAGGTAGTTGAGATTTCCAGACTTGATAAAGATATCTCCCTGTTATCGCGTTCTCTTCCAGGTGTTGCACTTAAGCAGTATATCAACAAATGCCTGATTGATGAGATTGTCATAACTAATAACATTGAAGGCGTTCATAGTACTCGTAAAGAAATTGGTGAGATACTGGATGACCTTGAAGGTAAAAGCGACAAGAGATTCTTCGGCCTGGTTAATAAATATAATGCATTAATGACTGGTAATCATATATCAATAAAAGACAGTCATGATGTTCGTGCTCTGTATGATGAAATGTTCCTTCCGGAAATCATAGAGGAAAATCCGAAAGATGAACCTGATGGGGAAATCTTCAGAGAAAATCATGTTGATGTTGTCGACCCAACACAGAAGGTAATTCATCACGGGGTGTATCCAGAAAGCAAAATCATCGACAGCATGAATGATGCTATCAATATACTAAATGATTCTATGATAGAACCTCTATTCAGGATATCAATATTTCATTATCTGTTTGGATATATTCACCCATTCTACAATGGCAACGGACGTCTGAACAGATTCATAAGCAGTTACTATCTGGCAAATTCGCTTGAATCAATTATGGGTTATCGCCTATCCTATACGATAAAAGAAAACATCAATAAGTATTATAAGAGTTTTAAGATAGTAAATGAGGAAATAAACAAAGGTGATATCACACCGTTTATATTCACTTATCTGGATTTTATTAAAGAATCCGCTGTCAATCTGAGGAATGGTCTTATGGAAAAAGCGCAGCGTTTAGAAGCCTTTAGAAAACAGCTGGAAGCTCTGCCAAATGGTAAAGACGAGAAGTTTAGCCGCTTGTATTACTATTTACTGCAGGCTTCTTTATTCTCAGAAATGGGTATTTCAATTTCTGAGTTGCTTAATTACTTAAATATCTCTAGACCAACATTGCAGAAACGATTAAACGAAATAGATAAACACGATTTATTGATCACAGAAAAACGTGATGCAAACAAATTCTACCAGTTAAATCTCGAAACTCTAGCCCAGTTTAGCAGAATAATAGCAGGTGACAATATGTGAAAAAATCTTTATTTGTATTACTTGTATTAATCGTAGTGTTGAGCATGATGCTGCTTGCTCTGGATGGATGTGGTCAATCCGAGCCGAATGATTCCATAGTGAAGTATCTGCCTGAAGATGAAGGCTGTCAGAAACTGATCAGAACTGATTAAGCTGATGCTGGAAAACAAAATAATTACTCCTGTGAAAGGACATGGAAAGGGGAAATGTCGATTCAGATAGCTCCCCGACAATAAAGTAAACCATAAGCAAAAGCAGAAAAGGGACTCCAATAAACGGAGTCCTTTTTAGATTTTTCTAAATCTGAGGGCTCATTATGTGGGATGTTGACATAGGGAACTTTCGTGATATATAATTACGAAAAAAGTTCCCTAAAAGGAGAATTGAATTATGGTCGAAAAATTCATGGAAATGAGAGAATTGCTCCTTCGTAAGGCAGATTTACAGACGAGGCTTAACCTTTTGCCGTATGACGGCTCTCCCGAAATAAAGGAACAGTCCGGAAATAAATATATCTATATCCGAAAAAGGACAGCAGGAAAACTCACATCGACATATGTCGACAAGTATTCTGAGGAACTATATCAGTTGCTATTAAAAAATGCAAAAGAGGCAAGGCTGCTAAAGAAAGAACTTCGGAGAATAGATAAAGCCCTGGCGGAGCTTGGCTATATGCAGGGAGATCTTCCTGCGGAAGTGATGCTCAATCTTGATTTTGCCAGAGCAAACATTAAAGAAAACATATATGACCAGGCTGTGCTTGAAGGTGTTGCAACATCATTTCCTCAGACCGAGGAGATAATCGAGAATGGTGTGATAAACGGCGTTGCTGCGCAGGATGTTCAGAAGATACTGAACCTTAAGCATGCCTGGGAATTCATACTGGATCCGGATGTTATACAGAGTAGCAGCAATTATTATCTGCTGCAGCATATAGCAGGTCTGGTGAACGAAGGCTTAATCACAAACGGAGGACGGATTCGCGGAATTCCTGTAAAAATAGGCGGCTCCTCATATATCCCGCCTCTTCCGGTGGAGGCTGATGTAAAAGAGAAGATTGATGAAATCATTCATTCGAAAAAAAGCGATATAGATAAGGCTATTGCTCTGTGCATGTATTCAATGAAAACACAGATTTTCATTGACGGAAATAAAAGAGCATCTGTTATTCTGGCAAACCATTATATGATTGCGCATGGATTGGGACTTCTGGTAATTCCGGAAAAGGAAGTTCCGGAATTTAAAAGACTCCTTGTCAGGTATTACGAAGGGGAGGATTTGAATACTATCAGCAGATTTCTTAAAGAAAGATGCTGGAAGAAAATCAGGTAAAATCCGCTAAAATAGTAACTAACGAGATCAGGAATACTCCTGATCTTCTTTTTTGAAGATGAGCGATAATCATACATTTGACAATCCGGTAGAGTATGCATCCGGCAGGATGTCGAAAACGGCTTCAAGGGAAACCTGATTTTTTTAGTATTGACATTTAAAAGGGTGGGGAGTAAAATTCGCATATAGTTAGACAAACTAACTATCAGACAATCAAGTCGAGAAGAGAAAGGAGATTAAAAAATGTTATTTGAACAAATTAGAGAAATCGTAGCAGAACATTTAGATTGTGAAGTAGAAGAAATTAAAGAAGAATCAACATTTGATTCACTGGGAATTGATTCCCTGGACGCAGTTGAACTGGTAATGGAGCTTGAAGAAAAGCTGAATGTTCAGATGGATCTTGATAGAGATCTTGAAACTATTAAGGAACTTGTTAAGTTTGTTGAAGAAAAGATGAAGGACAATGAATAAGGGAATTATTGCTGAATTGCTGGGAATTGAATATCCCGTATTTCAGGGTGGCATGGCCTGGATTGCTGACGCTGAGCTTGCAGCTGCAGTATCAGAAGCAGGAGGCCTTGGAATCATTGCGGCAGGAAATGCCGACGGAGATTATGTGAAAGCCCAGATAAGAAAAGCCAAAGAATTAACCCACAAACCTTTTGGTGTAAACATTATGCTGCTGAGTCCATTCGCTGATGATGTGGCAAAAATCGTAGCAGAAGAAAAGGTAAAGGTGGTTACCACAGGGGCTGGCAATCCATCAAAGTATATGAAGGAATGGCTGGCTGCTGACATCAAGGTGATTCCGGTGGTTCCATCGGTAGCCATGGCTAAACTGGCTGAAAGAGCCGGTGCCGCAGCAGTAATCGCAGAAGGGGGAGAAAGCGGCGGACATATTGGTGAGCTTACTACAATGGCCCTGGTTCCCCAGGTTTGTGATGCTGTAAGTATTCCGGTTGTTGCAGCAGGTGGCATTGCAGATGGCAGAGGAGTTGCTGCAGCTTTAGCATTAGGCGCAAAAGCAGTACAGCTTGGAACAAGGTTCCTTGTTGCTGAAGAATGCAACATTCACGAAAACTATAAGGCCAGAATCCTTAAAGCAGGAGATACAGCCACAGCCGTAACAGGCAGAAGACTGGGACACCCTGTAAGAAGTATAAGAAATCAGTTTACCAGACAGTATGCCAAAATTGAGTACACTGATATTTCTGACGATGAACTGGAAGAATATGCAGCAGGAAGTCTGCGTCTGGCTGTACAGGAGGGAGACGAAAAGAACGGCTGCTTCCTTTCAGGTCAGATTGCCGGCTTAGTAACAAAAAAAGAATCATGCAGAGAGATTGTACAAAGTCTGGTATCTGAGGCAGAAAAAATAATTGGAGGATTAGAGCAATGGGTAAAATAGCATTTGTGTTTGCAGGACAAGGTGCGCAGAAGCCCGGTATGGGAAAAGAACTTGCTGAAAGCAGTAAGGCGGCGGAATCAGTTTTCATGAAAGCTGATGAGGTTAGGAATGGCACCATGAATCAGTGCTTTAACAGTACTCAGGAAGAGTTGTCAGAGACCAGAAACACTCAGCCATGTGTCTATACAGTTGATCTTGCAGTGGCAGAAGCCCTTAAAGAACAGGGAATAATCCCTGATGCAGTTGCAGGTTACTCTCTTGGAGAACTTGCGGCACTGGCTTATGCAGATGCCTATTCATATGAGGACGGACTCAAGCTTGTAAGCAAAAGAGGACAGCTCATGCAGGAGGCCAGTGAAAAACATGATACCGGAATGGCTGCAATTCTGAAGCTTTCAGATGAGAAGATTGAAGAACTTTGCCAGGGGTTTGATAAGATTTTTCCGGTTAATTTTAACTGCAATGGACAGGTTACAGTTGCCGGAGACAGGGAGCAGCTTACTGCCTTTGCGCAGATTGTAAAGGAAGAAGGCGGGCTTCCGAGAATTCTCCAGGTAAGCGGCGGATTTCATTCTCCTTACATGAATGAAGCAGGAGAAGAGTTTGAAAAGTTTATAGCGGAGCAGGAAATCTGCAGTACTTCTATCCCGGTTTATTCCAACAGAACCTCCAAGGAATATCCGGCAGATAGTGGTGAAATGAAGGAACTTCTGGTTGAACAAATTACAAATCCAATCAGATGGAAGACCCTCATAGAAAACATGATTTCACAGGGCGTCGATACCTTTGTTGAAGTGGGTCCGGGAACGGCTCTAACAAAGATGATTACAAGAATATCCAAGGATATTACCATGCTCAATGTATGTGACATGGAGACCCTGACTGAAACTGTAGAAAGGATCAAATCAAATGGCTAAGACAGCGGTAATAACAGGAGGCGCCAGCGGAATCGGCAGACAGACTGCCCTAAGACTGGCAGAAGAAATAGATAACATCGTAATCCTTGATAGAAACGTTGAGGCTGCACAGGATATGATTGATGAATTTCTGGCCTCCGGAAAAGGTGCAAAAGCAATAGCACTGGATGTAACAGACTTCGCAGCAGTAAAGGAAACTGCAACAGAAATAAAGAAAGAATTCGGTTCAATTGATATTCTGGTTAACTGTGCGGGGATAAGAAAGGACGGTCTCCTTGCCATGATGAAGGAGGAAGCCTTTGATCAGGTGATCGATGTAAATCTTAAGGGGACCTTTAACATGATAAGACACATTGGTCCAATTATGATGAAGCAGAGAGGCGGAAGCATTATTAACATTTCATCCCTTGCAGGTGTAATGGGCAATGCAGGACAGGTAAACTACAGCGCATCAAAGGCAGGTGTAATAGGAATTACCAAGTCCGTTGCCAGAGAACTGGTTTCAAGAGGAGTAAGATGCAACGCCATAGCTCCGGGATTTATCGGAACTGAAATGACTGCAGAATTTGAAGACAATGATGCAGTGCTTGAAACTATTCCTATGAAGAGAATGGGAAGTCCTGAGGAGGTAGCGGAACTTATAGCCTTCCTGGCTTCAGAGAAGTCATCTTATATTACCGGACAGGTAATTAATATCGATGGCGGTATGGACATTTAACAGAAGGGAAACAAACAAAGAATGGATAGAAAAGTTGTAGTAACCGGAATGGGAGTTGTATCCCCGGTTGGAAGCGATATTAAAACATTCTGGGATAACATTACTGCAGGTGTTTGCGGAATAGGTCTTATTACCAGATTTGATACTACAGATTTCGCAGTAAAAATCGGTGCAGAAGTTAAGAACTTTGATCCACTTGATTACATGGAAAAAGGGGATATCAGAAAGTCCGATCACAATGTGCACATGGCAGTAGGCGCCGCAGTGCAGGCAGTAAATGACAGCGGCATTGAAGGTGCTTTTGATCCTGACAGATCCGGAGTATATTTCGGATCGGGAATCGGCGGAATCGAAACCTTCGAAAACAATTTCGAAAAATATCTGGAGAAGGGGCCGAGATTCTTTTCGCCATACTTCATTCCAATGATGATTCCAAATATGGCGGCAGGAACCATTGCAATCAGATACGGCATGAGAAGCTCGGCGCTTCCGGCAGTATCCGCCTGTGCCTCCGGCACAAATGCCATAGGGGAAGCCCTTAGAATGATAAGACATGGATATGCAGATGTAATGATTGCAGGAGGAACTGAAGCGGCAGTAACCCGCTCCAGCCTCGGGGGCTTTGTTAAAATGCAGGCCTTGAATATGACCGATGATCCTATGCGGGCAAGTCTGCCTTTTAATCTTGAAAGAGGCGGTTTCGTAATGGGCGAGGGCGCAGGTGCACTTGTACTTGAAAGCGAAGAACATGCAAAGGCAAGAGGAGCTAAGATATACGCTGAGCTGTCAGGATATGGTTCAACATGCGATGCTCATCACATGACGGCTCCGGATCCTGAAGCAGTGGCAGGGGCCAAGGCAATCGAAAACGCATGGATTGAAAGTGGAAGTCCTGATGCATCAGAGGTATATGTGAATGCCCATGGAACAGGAACTCCTCTTAACGACAAGTCAGAAACACTTGCACTAAAGAGAGTGTTTGGCGATAAGGCATATGACCTGGCAATCAGCTCAACAAAGTCAATGACAGGACACATGCTTGGAGGAACAGGTGCAGTTGAAGGAGTTGCTTCAATTCTGGCAATTAATGAAGGGATTATTCCGCCGACAATCGGACTGGATAAACCTGACCCGGAATGCGATCTTGATTACACGCCTAACAAATCAGTTAAAAGAGATATTACCTGTGCTCTGTCAACATCACTTGGTTTTGGCGGACACAATGCATGTATAGGATTTAGAAAATGGACAGAAACGATTTAATGAAGATACTCCCTCATAGGGACAATATGCTTCTGGTTGAAGAGGCTCATGTTGAAACAGATGAAAAGGGTGAGAGGATTTCACTGGGAAAATACTCTGTCAGAGGAGATGAATTTTTCCTTCAGGGACATTTTCCGGGAAATCCGGTGGTTCCCGGAGTTATTCTTTGTGAAATGATGGCTCAGTCCTGTTGCGTTCTTCTGGCAGACGTTGTGGAAGAAGGAACGGGAACAATGTTTTCAGGACTTAAGGAAGTTAAGTTCAAGAGTCCCGTTAAACCGGGAGATTGCTTTGAATCAAAGTGCAGAATTTTAAGAAAGATGGGACCTTTTTATTTCGCAAAGGGTGAAGGCTTCGTGGAAGGTAAATTGGCCTGTACTGCAGAATTCTCATTTGTTCTTGTGCCGGGAAAAGAGGAATAGATAAATGGAAAAAATAGCCATAACCGGAATGGGTGCAGTAACACCAATCGGAATAGGTGTAGCAGAATACTGGAGTAATCTGTTGGCGGGAAAAACCGGCATTGATACTATGGATAATCCGGAATTTCAGGAACTGAGCATCAGGTTCGCAGGTCAGGTGAAGGATTTCAGACCTAAGGACTTTATGCCGGGAAAACTGGCTGGAGAAATGGACAGATTTATGCAGATGGGGTACGTTGCTGCAGCTGAAGCAATTGCTGACTGCGGTGGAATAAGTGACCCATACAGAACAGGGATTACAGTGGGAACTGCCTTAAATGGCATAGGCACAATAACAAGTACTCAGAGTGCATTTCAGAAGTCTGTATCCGGGAAAGTAAGTCCCAGATTTCTTCCCAAAGCCCTGGGAAATGTGTGTGCATCTCAAATAGCTATAGCAAACAACATTCATGGACCAAGCATGACCCTGAACACAGCCTGTGCTTCAGGGGGAGATGCTATAGCTCTCGGAGCCATGATGATATCCTCAGGTCTGGCGGACATGGTTGTCTGTACAGGTGCGGAATCGGGTCTTGAACCTATACTGTTCCAGTCTCTGGCAGGGGCTCAGGCTCTTTCTGCAAACAATGACAATCCAAAGCAGGCCTGCAGACCTTTCGATTCGGCAAGAGATGGATTTGTTTCCGGGGAAGGAGCAGGAGCAGTTGTTCTTGAATCAGCAAAACATGCAAAGGCAAGAAATGCTCACATACATGCTTATCTTTCAGGATGGGGAAACAATACCGATGCATATCATCCGGTAACTCCCAGACCTGATGGAGAGGGTGAAATTCTCTGCATGAAACAGGCTATTGAGATGGCAGGAATAGAACCAAGCGAAATAGGTTATATTAATGCCCACGGCACTGCCACTGTTAAGGGAGATATTTGTGAAACAGATGCAGTGAAGAAGGTATTTGGAGAAGAAACATCTATTCCAATCAGTTCAACAAAGGCAGCCACCGGACATATGATGGGTGCCGGCGGGATTACTGAGGTTATCACATGTATCAATGTGTTGAATACAGGTGTTATTCCTGCAACCCTTAACCTTGAAAACAAGGATCTTCAGTGTAATTTGAACTACGTTTCAGAGAACACTCCTATGAGTAACAAAAAATATGCCATGTCCAATGCATTTGGTTTCGGTGGACAGAATTCAAGCATAATCGTTGAAAAGGCAAATGATTAAAAGAGGAGAAAGAGCATGAGTGATAAAAATATGTTCCAGGAAGTTTTTGAACATGATTTTACATACATCGAAGGTTTCAAAAGGGTAGTAAGGAGACTTTCAAATAAGGAAGCAATGGTGGATCCAATACTTGAGAAGAGCTGGACATACGGACAGCTTAATGAGGATGTTAACAGATTTGCCAATGCATTAAATGAAGTAGGAGTTGGTAAGGGCGATGTGGTTTTATTCCAGCTCCCGAACTGTCCGGAATTTGTGTTTTCATATCTGGCACCACAGAAAATCGGAGCAGTAACCAGCCCGGCAAATCCTGGTTTTGCACCAGGGGAATCCGTGGTATGCCTTAACTCAAGCAGGCCTAAAGTTTACCTGTATGACGAAAAGATAAAAGACAACGCGTCGAAGGCCCTTAAGGAAACAGAGGCAAAACCTGAAATTATTATTATGGTAGGAGAGGGAGAGGCTCCTGAGGGACACGTAAGATACAAGGATTTTGTTGAGGGAAAATCTGCTGCAGAACCTGAAACGGATTACAAATCGCATATTTACGATGAGATTATGAGATTATATACTTCCGGAACTACAGGTAAGCCTAAGGGTGTACCTCTTTACAATGCCAATGAGGTGCTGTCTGCACATGATGTAATGATGCACTTCCCAATGAACGCTACAGATGTAACCATGAATACAACTGCCTGGTTCCATAGAGGAGGGATCCATTCAGGGGGACCGGCTCCAACATTCTTTGCCGGTGGCAAGGTTGTAATCATGAGATCATTCCAGCCTCAGCTGGCTCTTAAATACGTACAAAAATATGGCGTAACATTCCTTATTGGAGCACCTTCTATAATGAAGATGCTGGTAAGGCAGCAGGAAAGATACGGAGCGGACCTGTCATCCCTTAAGGGGATAGTTACCATGGGAGCTCCATTTGAAAGAGCTGACTGTATAAAGGTGCAGGAAGTGCTTACACCGAACATATTCAACGGATACGGAACTACAGAAACATTCTGGAACACCTTCCTTAGGCCTTATGAACTGCCAGAGATGGCAGGAACTGCCGGACGTGCATGTACTGACGATGACGTACGAGTAGTTAAAGTGTTTGATGACAGAAGTGCTTCACCTGAGGAAACTGTGGCAATGGATGAAACAGAAGTTGGTGAAGTAATTATACGTACACCAAAATCTTCGTACTGTTACTATAACAATCCGGAAGAGGAGGCCAACAAATTCAAAAACGGCTGGATGTATACAGGTGATCTGGCAACATGGGATAAGAATCAGTTCGTAACAATAGCAGGAAGAAAGGATGATATGATTATCTCCAGCGGTGAAAACATTTATCCTGCAATAGTTGAAGAGGCACTGAATGTTCATCCAAAGGTTCGTCAATCTGCCGTAACCGGTGTTCCTGACAAGGTAAGAGGTGAGGCAGTAGTAGCATACATTGTTCCGGAAGATGAAGATCTTACTGTATCTGAAATGGTGGAATTCTGCATTAATTCAGATATGCTGTCAGTATATAAGAGACCCAGATATTACAGATTCGTTAAGGAAATACCAATGACAGCAACAGGAAAACTTCAGCACTATCTGGTACGTGAAATGGCACTGTCCGATATGGAGATGGGGCTTTTGAAACTTGCCATGCAGAAGGAGGAACAGTAGATGTTTGAAACTGTTGCGAGAGTTCAGTATTTTGATACTGATAAAATGATGGTTATGCATCATGCGAATTATATAAGGTATTTCGAAATGGGCAGAACGGAATATCTCAGAAGTGAGGGAATGCCATATTCTGAAATGGAGAAAAACGACTTTCAGATACCGATTCTGTCTGTAGAAGCAGAATACAAGGATCCGGCAGTATATGATGAGGAAATAGTTATTGCCTGCAGAATCACTAAACTCTCTTATGCATCCATGGAAATGGAGTACGAAATAAGAAGTAAAGAAAGCGGCAAGCTCCATGTGAAGGGCAAAAGCAGACATGGCTTCACAAATCAGGCTCTGAAGCCAATTCCTCTAAAGAAAAAACTGCCGGAAATATACGAATTTTTTAGCAGATTATATGAGAAAGACTGTTGCACTGATTAGTTGGTGCAGCGATTTTTCTCTTATTCAACTGTCAAACTCCCGGGTATTTTGAAACTGGCAATGAAGCAGCAGCATGCAGGTAAAACATATTAAACTAACAAAAATACAGAAAAAGCACCGTTATAGGCAATGTAACGGTGCTTTTGTTATAGATTACTGTATTGCTAAGTGCTATACTTATTGTAATCAGACTAAAAGAATATTTTGTTGGAACACCCCAGAAGATAGAGGAGGAAAAAATGAAGTACGATAGAGTATTTAACTTTTCGGCAGGCCCTGCCATGATGCCTGAACCTGTTTTGGAAGAAATCGCAGAAGAGGTGCTGAACTACAGAGGAACCGGAATGTCAGTTATGGAAATGAGCCATAGATCAAAGGCATTCGTAGGCATCTATGATGAAGCGGTTGCTGACCTGAGAAAACTCATGAACATTCCTGACAACTACAAAGTGCTGTTTGTACAGGGTGGTGGCACAGTTCAGTTCGCAATGGTTCCGCTGAACCTGATGAAGAACAAGGTTGCATGCTATGTTGAAACAGGTTCATGGTCAAAGAAGGCAATCGCAGAAGCTAAGAAGTATGGAGAAGTTAAGGTTGTTGCTTCATCAGCAGATAAGAATTTCTCATATGTACCTGATTGCAGCGACCTGGATATTCCGGAGGATGCAGACTACGTATATATCTGTGAAAACGAAACAATCAACGGAACTACATTCAACAAGCTTCCAAACACAAAGGGCAAGATTCTGGTATCAGACCAGTCATCAATGTTCCTGTCAAAACCTTGCAATGTAGAAGACTACGGTGTAATCTGGGCTGGCGTTCAGAAGAATGTTGGACCTGCAGGAATGGCAGTTGTTATCATCAGGGAAGATCTGATTGGTGATGTTCCTGATTTCTGTCCTACATATCTGTCATACAAGACTCATGCAGAAAAGGATTCAATGTACAACACTCCTAACTGCTGGGACATCTACTGCTGTGGCAAGGTATTCAAGTATCTGCTGAACCTGGGCGGTCTGGAAGTAGTTCAGAAGATGAACGAAGAAAAAGCTAAGGTTCTGTATGACTTCCTGGACGAAAGCAAGCTCTTCACGGGCTCGGTTGTTAAGGAAGACAGATCCCTGATGAACGTTCCGTTCGTAACAGGATCAGACGAAGAAGATGCAGCGGTTGTAGCGGCTACAAAGGCTGCAGGCATGGACAACCTGAAGGGTCACAGAAGCGTTGGCGGACTGAGAGCTTCCATCTACAACGCAATGCCTAAGGAAGGCGTTGAAGCTCTGGTGGACTTCCTGAAGGACTACGAAGCAAAGAAGTAACTGAGATACAGTTTGCAATGTCCTCGACACAGACAACTGTACAAACTCGCTAATAAAACATACTAAAAAACTGTCAGAAACTCAGAACTAAAGTTCCTCAAACACTGACAGTTTTTTGTGTGTTTTTATTCGCTTCGTTTACAGTTGTAACTGTGTCTGCGGATTTTGCAAACTGTATCTCAGTTACTTCCTTATATATAGACAAGAAGCAATCCCACCAGACACCCGATAAGGGCCATGCCGCCCGGAGCCTTGCTCTTCCACATGAGGAAGGATTCCGGGAACAGCTCGCCGAACACCACGTAGAGCATTGCGCCGCTAGCGAAAGCCAGCGATATACACAGCCATACCGGGCTGATAAGACCCAGCCAGAATCCCAGGATGGCGCCGATTACAGTTGGTATTCCTGTGGCTGCCGTAAGCAGAATCGCCTTCAATTTGCCTGTTCCTCCAGTAATCAGCGGAACTGATACAGCCATTCCTTCAGGTATGTTGTGAAGACCGATTACGATTGCAATGATGAAACCGGAGTTCCCTGCAAGGCTGCTTAGAGCGTTTATGTCACCTGCATATGATGCGCCGATAACCATGCCTTCCGGAATGTTGTGCAGGGCTATGGCACAGGCCATTACCACGCCAGCAATAAACAGTTCTCTGTGATGTTCCATGTCATGAGAACGTTCAACTCCCTGCTGGTGTCCCAGATCATGTTCTTCCTTGTGCTTGTTATAGTGGTCCGCGTGAATCAGTTCATCCAGGTCGTCATGTGCATGAGGATGCTGTTCGTCCACGTGTTCAATTTCATGGTTGGTGGATTTGTCTATCCACAGGTTAAGAAGATATACAACTATGAAACCCAGAAGTATGCCCCCAACAACAAGCCACACAGGCATCTGCTGGTCTGCACCTTCAGGCTTGAAGGCTTCAGGAATAAGGGCGAAGCACACAACTGCCATCATTACCCCTCCAGCGAAAGCCAGAAGGAGGCTGACAGTTCTGGTGGAATCTCTACGCAAAATAGCACCCACGTAGCCACCTACGCCAGTGCCGCCTACTCCGGCAATTGCTGTTATTAAGATTACCCATCCAAAAATGCCCATTGATTAGTCCTTCCTAACCCTATGATTATTATAGTTAGCCAAGGCTAACTTGTCAAGCGGGAAAATAATTATTGACGAAGGATTTTAATCAAAGGAACAAAATAAGAGCGGCGATTGCCGCTCTTGTTTGCTTAAATGTCTACTCTGTTAAGTATTCTGTTATCAAGCCATGCTGCCAGGTTGTCCGCCAGTGTATCGATGATGATTTCTCGCATCTCTTTTGGAGCCCATGCCATGTGCGGAGTGATGATGCAGTTGTCAAGCCCGATGAGAGGGCAGTCTGCTGCAGGAGGTTCTTTGGCGAGAACATCTGTGGCTGCTCCTGCAATAAATCCGGATTTCAGTGCATCCGCCAGAGCACGCTCGTCCACAAGGCCGCCCCTTGCGGTATTGATGAGAATTGCTCCCGGCTTCATGTTAACCAGGAATGATGTATTAACCATTTTCTCGTTTTCTTTGGTAAGAGGACAGTGAAGTGAAACGTAATCCGACTTCATTGCTGCCTCGGGATCCTGGCTGTAGATGTTTACTGTCATTCCGAAAGCTTTTGCGATTTGTGCAACCTTCGAACCGATTTCTCCGTATCCTATGATACCGATGCTTTTGCCCGCCAGAAGAGAAACGGGTTTCTTCCAGTAGCAGAAGTAGTTGCTGCGTTCCCACTCTCCGGCCTGTACTGAAACATTGTGAAGGCCCACATTGTTGGTCATTTCCAGCATGAGGGCGATGGTATGCTGAGCAACAGCATCAGTTGCATATGACGGTATGTTGGTTACAGCAATCCCCAGATCAGCAGCGGCCGCAACGTCGATATTGTTGTATCCGGTTGCTGTTGATCCTATGTATTTAAGATTAGGCGCCTGCTCCATGATTTCCCTTGTGATTGCGCACTTGCTGGTCATGAGAATGTCGCAGAGCCCAACTCTTGAGGCGATTCTATCGTCTGGAGTTTTGTCAAATACAGTGAACTTGTCCGCCATGAGTTCAAGCCTTTTCCAGCTTAAATCTCCGGGGTTGATAGTATAGCCGTCAAGTACTACAATTTCCATTTTTTTACCTCCGTTACCCTTTTTATGATATAATATAATATCATGAAAACAATAGTAGCCGCAACACAGAACAAACATAAGATAGTGGAAATAGAGGCAATTACAAGCCAGTTTGGGATGAACATTATCCCAAGAGATGAGGCGGGAGTACCTGATATTGACATACCTGAAACAGGCACTACATTTGAAGAAAACTCCTATATCAAGGCCTATGAAGTAATGAAGCTCTGCAATCAGATTACAATTGCTGATGATTCAGGGCTTGTTGTTGATTGCATTGAAGGAGCTCCGGGAGTTTATTCCGCCAGATTTGGCGCATTTCCGGGAATCTGGCCAACAGAGGCGGATAAGGATGAGTCTGACAGTGATTCTAAGGACAATAACAGGAAGCTTTTGGCTCTTATAAAGGATGTTCCATATGAGCAGCGTACCGCTCACTTCGTATCTGTAATTACAATGGTATTTCCTGACGGTGAGACCATAGTTGCAAGAGGGGAAGTCCACGGTCACCTGGTGTCTGAAGAAAGGGGAGACCAGGGCTTCGGCTACGATCCTCTGTTTATTCCTGACGGATACGATAAGACCTTTGGAGAACTTCCATCAGAATTAAAGAATTCAATCAGTCACAGAGCTGAGGCTCTTAAGACATTAAAAGAGAAACTGGAGAAGCTGAACATTGACTAAGTTTATTGACAGATTTAAAAGAATGTTCATAGTGTGTTTCAGACAGATACAGGATCCGTACTACCATGGCTTCGCAGCACAGATATCTTTTTATCTTATGCTGTCTGTAGTTCCGATTTTCCTGCTGATTATCCAGCTGCTTGGTATCTTTGATATTAACACTGAGACGGCATTGGAGGTAATAGAGCAGTATACGGGAAACCACATGTCAAGTCTGATTAATTCACTGTTTGAATTCAATTACATCGGATTTGGTAATATCATCTTTCTGATAATTGCGCTATGGGCAGGTTCCAGGGCATCCTTTGCCATTGCCAGAATTACAAACTACACGCTGACAGAGGGCAGAAACACCGGTAAGAATTACTTCATTGAAAGGGCAAGGGCAATTTTCACCATGTTCCTTACAATGATTACACTGGTAATCGCACTGATTATTCTCTGCTACGGTAAGGTTATTCTGCTGGCTATTATGAATGTGCTCCGGGTACAGGACACATCCTTTGTGGACAGTTTCTGGATGTGGCTGAGATGGCCGCTGGGATTCGTTCTCTACTTCTTCGTAATAGGATATAACTTCTATATTCTGCCTACAGTCAGAAGACCTTTCAGGACAGTAATTCCGGGATCAATATTTGCGGCAGTCGGAATGATGATTGTGAGCTGGGCATATTCCTTCTACACGGGAACTCTGGTAAACTACGACATCATGTACGGTGCCCTGTCATCGGTAGTGGCTATCATGATCTGGTTCCTGCTGCTGTCCTGGGTTATCATACTGGGAGTAATGTGCAACAAAGTATTCGAGGACACATCCAAGCCGTTCAGCAAGATGGATCCTCCTGAACATCTGAAGATGAGTGATGAGGAAAGGAAAAGACATGAAGAAATTCTCAGGCACCAGAGCAAGTTTGACATGGATCCTGAGGAAGTAAACATCCACACCATCAAGAATATTCTGGCGGGAGGAAGCCAGGCGGAGGATCCGACAGGAGAAGAGCGCAGAAAACCTATAAACAGGCAGTAGGCCTGCTTTTGCAAACATGCAGATACTATCAATAACGGAGTCATGAATAGTGTGCCTCCGTTTTGTTATGTAATGTATTAAGTCTTATATATCAATTATACAACAATGTGATACAAATTTGTGATATAATATCCTAGCAAATTTTATTCAGGAAAGGGACATACAATATGAAAGAAATAAAGATCGGTCTTCTGGGTCTGGGGAATATCGGAACAGGCACTTACAAGGCGCTGGAAATGAACAGAGAAAAAATCGAGAAACTGGTTGGCGGAAGCGTTAACATCACAAAGATTCTTGAGAAAGATATTGACAGAGAAAGGGACATAACGGTTTCAAAGGAACAGTTTGTGGACAGCATTGAGGCTATCACAGATGATCCTGAAATTGATATTGTAATAGAGTTGCTTGGCGGAGTTGAACCTGCATCAACATTTATCGAGAAGGCTCTGCTGGCAGGCAAGCATGTTGTAACAGCCAACAAGGCAGCAGTGGCAGCAAGCTGGGAAAGACTTCACGCAGCAGCAGAAAAGGGCGGAGCCCAGTTCAGATTTGAGGCCAGTGTAGGAGGCGGAATTCCTGTTCTGACACCTCTGGCAGGATGCGCTGCAGTTAACCAGTACACAGAGGTTCTGGGTATTGTTAACGGCACAACAAACTACATTCTGTACAAGATGACAGAAGAAGGAATGAGCTATGAAGATGCTCTTAAGGATGCCCAGATCAAGGGCTTTGCAGAGGCTGATCCTACTGCAGACGTTGAGGGAATCGACGCAGCCAACAAGCTGAGCATTCTCATGGCAATAATGTTTGACAAGTACGTTCCTCCGACTCAGATTCCACGTGCAGGAATCACAGGAATCACAAAGGAAAAGATCGAGGAAGCAAAAGCACAGGATTGCGTAATCAAGCTCATTGCCCATGCAACACTTCATGATGATGGCAGCTTTACTTACGAAGTTCGTCCAACATTTATCAAGAACTATCACCCTCTGGCTGGAGTTCTTGAAGAATTCAACGCAGTATATATCAAGGGTAACCTGGTAGGCAAGCTCATGTTCTACGGACCTGGAGCAGGCCCTCTTCCAACAGGAAGCGCAGTACTGGGAGATGTTACAGAAATAGCTAAATCAATCTAAGAGGAGAAGAAAAATGACAAGCTTATTAGAGCAGTGGAGAGAATTAATTGAAAGTCAGACAGAAGAAACATTTGAAGAGTTCTGGAAGGAATACGCAGATGCAGAAATTAAAATTTATGATTACCTTCTGTCAAACCCTGAAGAAAAGTTCACAGGCAAACTGAGTGAAAAGGCTGAAGAATTTGAAGTTCGCCCAGTTATCTTTATGGGATTCCTTGATGGAGTAAACGAAAGTATCAAGAACAAGAATGACATCGAAAACATGGATGAAAATTCAGAGTTTGAAGTTGAAATCATTCCTGAAACTCTGTTCTACAACATGCTGGCGGTTGATGCTGACCATCTGTACAGCCTTGAAAAGTGGCAGGATGTTCTGGGTATTGACAAGATGAAGGAAATCGCTCACAAATACAGAGCATCAAAGACAGTAAGAAGAGAATCACCAAAGATTGGAAGAAACGATCCTTGTCCTTGCGGCAGCGGCAAGAAGTACAAGCACTGCTGCGGAAAAAACTAATCGGTAATTAACGATATGTCAATTCACATCGTACTGGTAGAACCGGAGATCCCGCCTAACACGGGAAATATAGCAAGAAGCTGCGCTGCTACGGGAAGTGTACTGCACCTTGTTAAGCCTCTTGGCTTTTCGATAGATGACAAGGCGCTTAAGAGGGCTGGTCTTGATTATTGGCCATATGTGACAGTGGAGGTTCATGAAAGCCTTCGGGACTTCATGGACAAGTACCAGGGCAGGAGAATGTTCCTGGCCACAACAAAGGGCAGTCGAAATTACAGCGAGGCTGACTTTGCAGATGAAGACATGATCCTGTTTGGCAGAGAAACCGCAGGACTTCCGAGAGACTTCATTGCGGAACGTGAAGCGGCAGACCCGGGATGTACAATTAGAATACCAATGAGCCAGGATACAAGGCTCAGATCGTTAAACCTTTCGAATTCGGTGGCCATAGTGCTGTTCGAAGCGTTGAGGCAGCTGAATTTTCCGGAATTGAAATAGTTATATGGCAGATATGAGAAGAGAGAGACTAGCACAGATTGAAGAATATATTTCAAGTAATGGATTTGCCACCATGGAACAGATCAGGGACAAATTCGGCATTGCCATGCCCACTGTCAGGAAGGATATAAGCGAGCTGGCAAGTCAGGGTCTTATTGAGAAGGTTTATGGCGGCGCAAAGGCAGTAGTGAGCCAGTCCAAGAACATGCACATGTTCAAGAACAGACGTGGTGTACACCTTGAGGCAAAGAATGAAATAGCCCGCAAGGCAGCTGAGATAATTGAAGACGGCGATGTAATCTATGTTGACTCGGGAACTACCGCAGCAACTATCATTGAATATATCAGGGATAAGCATGTTACTGTTATCACCTCCAATATGGCTGCGGTAATGGCAAGTGCTGACGTTCACAACATCGAGGTATATATTCTGGGTGGAAGGTTTAACAAGGACACAATGTCAGTTGACCATGCGGATCCGGGAGAAATCATGAGCGGATTCAATATTGACAAGGCATTCATGGCAGCCACAGGCTACAGCCTTGAAGGAGGCCTGGCACAGGACTCTCCTACAGAGTGTGATGTGAAGAAGCATGTAATGGGAATGGCCACAGAAACAATGCTTATTATTGACAGCAGTAAGATTGGAAAGAAGGCACTTATAAGATATGCTGATCCTGATGCAATCAATATGATTATTACTGATGGACAGGTTGAAAAGGCTTATAGGGACTTCTTTAAAAAGCATTCTATAAATATTATATAAAATTCACATAAAACTATTGACAAACCATATTAATTTAGTATAATTATTATAGTTCCAAAAATTTTTAATAATATAAACTTACACATTAGACGGCCCGGTTTTGATTTAAATCTCCGGGCTTGTTTAGTTTTTGGAATAAGGTATTCTACGGATTTTTATACGAATAACCATTGTATTTATAAGCTGAAAATTGTATAATATTCGTTGTGATTTTTGTTAAAGATAACATTTATATATATTTAGAAGGAGAAAAATTATGGAAAGAAGAATTGGAACAGTTGCAAGAGGACTGCGTGCGCCAATCGTTAAGGATGGCGATGATCTGAGAAAGATCGTTGTGGACACTGTTATGGCATGCCATGACGGCGGTGACTTCACAATCAGAGACAAGGACGTTCTGGCTATTACAGAATCAATCCTGGCACGTTCACAGAAGAACTATGTAACTATTGAACAGATGGCTCAGGATATTCAGAGCAAGGTTGGAGACGGCACAATCGGCGTTGTATTCCCAATCACATCAAGAAACAGATTCGCAATCTGCCTGCAGGCAATTTCAAAGGCAGCAAAGAAGGTTGTTGTAATGCTCAGCTATCCAAGTGATGAAGTTGGTAACCACCTGGTTGATGCAGAGAAGGTTGATGAATCAGGACTGAATCCTTATTCAGATCTGCTCACTCTGGAAGACTTCGAAAAGCACTTCGGACCTGCAACTCATCCGTTCACTAACATGAACTACCCTGCATATTACACAGAACTGATTGAGAGCGAAGGCGCTGAAGCAGAAATTATTTTCTGCAACAACCCTAAGAGAATCGTTGAATATACAGAAGATGTAATCTGTGCAGATATTCATACTCGTTTCAGAACAAAGAAGGCTGTTAAGGCTGCAGGCGGCAAGAGAGTTATCGGTCTTGATGATATTATGACTGAGTCAATTGACGGATCAGGATGCAATCCTCAGTACGGAATTCTGGGATGTAACAGATCAACAGACAGAATCGTTAAGCTGTTCCCGACAAACTGCCAGGAATTCGTTGAAGGCATTCAGGCAGATCTTAAGGAAAAGACAGGAAAGACTGTTGAAGTTATGATCTACGGCGACGGAGCATTCAAGGATCCTGTAGGCAAGATCTGGGAACTGGCAGACCCTGTTGTATCACCTGGATACACTGAAGGACTTGCAGGCCAGCCTCACGAACTGAAGCTGAAGTATCTGGCAGACAACGAATTTGCAGATCTGAAGGGTGCAGAACTTCAGGCAGCAATCGAGAAGAAGATCAGAGAAAAGGAAGCAAACATTGAAGGTCAGATGGGAACAACTCCTCGTCAGCTGACAGACCTTCTGGGTTCATTCTGTGACCTGACTTCAGGCTCAGGAGACAAGGGAACTCCATTCGTTTACATTCAGGGATACTTCGACGTATACACTACTGAATAATAGTAAGAAGGCAAAGAATAAAGGCTATCACACTTTTGTGGGATAGCCTTTTTTTATTTAACCTTCCTGATGACAAGCGAGAATATTAACACCGCTATTGCCGTAAGTACTGTACTTAGAATAAGCAGGGCATGCACCGACAAGAGATCAAGTATTCGCCCTCCGATGATCATTCCCAGCACCTGGCCGATTGTCATGGCCATTGTGAAAACAGCCTGTCCCCTTATTGCTTCCCTTTTGTCCATTATATTATCGATGAATCCCACCATTGCAGGGAAGATAAGGCCGTAGCCCAGAATCTGATTAAGATATGCCAGGTAGATTACTATAAGACTTCCTGCAAACAGGAACATTACAACCTTCGACAGAAAGAATACTGACGCTACAACCAGAAGGGTACGGTAGGAGAAGTGCTTGATAATCTTATCGAAGCAGACCATGGCGGGCACTTCCATAATGGCTCCCACGGCGGCTACAGCTCCCATCTGAGAGGCATCTCCACCAATTGATACCACAATCTGATAAATGAAATTCTCAAGAACCGCATTTCCGAAGAAAAGCAATACAACTCCAAGGGACAGAATGATAAAGGCTTTATGGCCACTGATGAATTCCCGCAGAGACAAGGCTTTCTCCTGGTCTGCTTTTGCAGGATCTGTATCAGAGCTTTTCATGAGCATTCCGGAGACGACGAAACTGAGGAAGATGGCAACCACAACAAGGAGGCCCTCCCACATTATTGAGTCTTCTCCAAGCTTTGTAACAAGCACACCAACAAAGTAGCACTGTATTCCTGCAAGCAGGGAACCGGCGGCCCGGGCAATACCGAAGCTGACGTGAATACCGCTGCTTCTTTCCAGGTCAAAGCCCAGAGCGTTGGCAAAGGGCTGCATGGTGGTGAATACTATTATCACAAAGGTATAGCAGAAGGTAAGGGTGAAACAGTTTTTGCCAATAAGAAAAACTGCCCCGGTGAAAGCAAACAGAAGGCCGGTGAGTAATTTAAGCAAAAGCAGATTTGTCACTTTAGGGTTTCTGTCTGCGATGTTCGAAAGCACACTCTGACACAGCACTGAAGAAATATTGCCAATGGCAATAACCATTCCCACTGCTGTATTAGAGTATCCTTTTGCCAGCATGTACACGGAAACATAAATAGCCGCTACGCTATAAAAAGTCCAGTAGAAACCCTGGACTGCGGAATAACTGATATTGAATTTTAACAGCTTGTTTTTTTCCTGTGTCATGTTATGTATTATAGCACAAATGCTCATAAAAAAGATGCCGGAGGATTGCTCCACCGGCACCTTCTTTTAATGTTAGTTACTATTGTTATCAAGCATCTGGAAGAATTCAGCGAAAGTAATATCATAACCGAAGGCATTCTGCATAACGTATGCAGCAAGCCCTGCTGTTGATAGAATTAATAAAAATATAAATAATATTGTTCCCCAGAATCTTCCCATATGTATTTCCTCAATAATTAACTACTATGCAATCCATGAGATTACGAACAGGAGTACAGCAGCGATTGCGAAGCAGTAAGCACCAATTCTCCATCTCTTGTACTGTCCATCCAGCTTAGCCTTTTCTTCAGCTGTTGGTTCAGCTGTTGCCAGAGCCAGAGCTTCAACGTCCAGAGCTTCCTGTGGAATAGGTCTCTTGCGAACGAAGATTACGAAGTACAGAATTGCCAGGATGTCCCAGATAATGTTGTACCAGATAGCAACAGGGTCATATGCCAGAATCAGCAGAATGCCGAATGTAACGATACTGAACCATGCGCCAAATGTACCTGCAGGGCACTTCCAAGGTCTGTGAAGATCAGGTTCCTTCTTACGGAGCATCAGGAATGAAATGTAACCGATGATGTATGACTGAATCTGGTTGTAAGCACACATCATTGCTACGATCTTGATTGATCCGGAAAGAATGAAGAATACACCCAGAACTCCGCAGAGAACAACTGCTCTGTGTGGGCTCTTGTACTTAGGGTGAACCTTACCGAACCACTTAGGGAAGTTTCCGTCTTCAGCCATGATGTAGATGTAACGAGCAGGTCCTGCGATACAAGGGTTCATAGTTGAGAAGTCACCACCCAGAGTGATACCCAGGCAAAGGATGATCAGAGGGAGTCCAACGATTCCTGCGTATTCCATAGCTGATGCATAAGGAGCTGCAGCTACATAGAGGTCAGGAATGTTTTCTGCTGGAGTCAGTGCGCACAGGAACCACTGGAATAAGAGGTTAACTGCCAGT
>JAKSSH010000100.1 GCA_024403155.1 Clostridia bacterium
CCTGCACCCAGTGCCGACCTAGCAGCAATTCAATCTGTTCCTGTTACTCCTGTCATCTTATTTCCTCCTTCGATTTATGTAAGTATTTTTGTATAGAATTTACTGTGTTATTAATCACTCTCCACCGGATGTCTGCCGTTATCGATAAATACCATTGTCAGCATGCAGAAGATATATGCCTGCAGGATTGGCTCGAACATATCGAACCAGAAGTTCAGTGGCAGTGGTATTGCAATCTGCAGGAACGGTATCGGTGCCAGTATCAGTGACAAGGTCTTCAGGCCACTGTACACCAGCGACATGATGATCACTCCTGCCAGAATGTTACCGAAGATTCGGCATGCCAGCGTAACCGGGAACATGGATTCACTTATTATGTTAAGTGGAAGCATGAACGCATACGGTGAGGAAAGTTCCTTGATATACCCTACAGCTGTCTGTGCCTTTACTGCGTTGTAGTGAATCAGTATGAACGTTACCAGCGCCAGCGGTGCTGTGCAGTTCAGGTCCGCAGTAATCGGTCTCAGTTCCAGAAGTCCAAGCATGCTGCCCATTCCCAGGAACACAATCAGCGTTCCGATATACGGCGCGAACTTCTCGCTGACATCACCCATTACATCCTTTACCATGTTGTAGACGAAGCCTACCAGAAGTTCTCCGACTCCCTGGGCTCCTCGTGGAACCTGGGTCATCCTGCGGGTAGCAAAATATGCGAATATTAAAATACAGATACTAATTATCCAGCCGAAGCAGACTGTTTCAGTTACGTCTACCGGCCCTATTGAGAATATGACTCGTGGTCCTAATTCCATGATGTCACCTCCAGTTCTCATCCTCATCGTCATAGACGCTTAGATCATTCCATTTCTTTGGAACCGTCCAGTCATTAAGAGGATTCTTTTTCTTTTTAAAGAAGTTGTACACTATTCCATAAAGGACTATTATTCCAAAGTGCACCGTTATGAAACCGAAACCGCATCCGGCTCCACTTCTCAGACTGATTCTAATGCAGATAAAAAAAGACACCGCATACAACACCAGTCTGATAACATATCCCAGAATAACCGGGGCTTTCTTCTCCTGCTCCAAAAGATGTCGTCCTGATTGGACAAGGATAATAAAACCTATGATTGAAATAGCAGTTCCAATAAGAAGCCCTGCGGTAAAAGCTGCATCCGGGCCTATAACAAACAAAGAAATTATCTCAGCCAGTGCTGCCATGAGGCATGCGTAAAGTATTATCTCGTTTCTAAACTTCGTAAGATTAGTCAATTTTATGTACTATTCGACCTCCCAACGTCGCGCTTGTGAAACTACTTTCATATCAATGCTAATTATACACTTTTTTGCTATGATTTCAACACGTTTTTGATAGTCTTAAATTTCACAAACTCAGTAACCCCCTTGTGTTAAGCCATTTATGGCCATTTTAAAATTTTAAAAATGCGTCAAAAACATAACAACCTTGCGGTGCCATTTTCACAGTTTTGCCCATCGTGTATACAATATATTCAGCATTTTATCGCCTTAAAACATTACTATTTTGCTATATTAATGTCGGTTTTCAACATTAAAAAAACTACTGCATCGGTTTCCGATACAATAGTTCTCTGTCTGATGTTCAGTTTTATTTTTTGTCGATTGTTGAGAAAACTTCTTCGATAACTCTCAGCGCCGCCCAGCATGTAATGTCGTTGGAGTCAAGCGGTGGTGCCATTTCCACGATATCCATGTTCTTAACAGGCAGATTCTTGATTATGTATCTTACAAATTCAATGAGTTCTCTTGAAGTGATTCCTCCGGATACAGGTGTACCTACGCCCGGTGCAAAAGCCGGATCCAGCACTCCGATATCAAGTGAGAAATACACACTGTCATAATTCTTGAACTTGTTGTATATGATTTTGCAGCATTCCTGGAATCCCTTGTAAAACACATCTGATGCCGAAATCATAGTAATGTCCTTGTTACGGTGCAAAAGCTCAATTTCCTCAGCTTCTGCAGCACGTATTCCCAAAAGCAGCAGATCTTCAGGATCAATTACGTCGTCCAGAGCTCTCTTTGCAACATTCGCATGGGAAAAAATCTTGCCGTCGTAGCAATCACACAGTTCAGGGTGGGCATCAAACTGAATGATGCCGATTTTCTCTCCGTGATGTCTTCTTCCAAATGCTTTCTGCAGCGGAATTGATACCGAATGGTCCCCTCCCAGGAACAGACTGAAATTATCTGAAGGGCTCATTACTTTCAGAGCTTCCTCCTCAACTCTTTCAAAGGCCTCTCCCCATGTTCCTCTCATGTCAACATCGCCATAGTCATAAACCAACGGCTGGAAATCCAGTACGTGCCAGTCATCAGTTGCTGCAGGCATGTATTTTTCGGTAAATGCTCTGATCTTTGCCGGTCCCTTCGCAGCACCGGGTTCCTGAGTCTGTCCTCCGTCCCACGGAATACCCATGACACATACCTTTGCATTTTCAGGGCTGGTAGCCATTATGTCTAACCATTTGTACATAATCTATCCTCCTCTGTTCTATTTAGCAATACGGCTCTTACGTTTTTCAGGGCCCTTGTCCCATTCGATTGCATCCGTATAAATAACTATATCTTCCTTAACATCGATAAAGCCACCGGCTGCAGAGGCAATCTTCCAGTCACCTGTTGATGCACCCCTCTCTCTTATCCAGAGCTCACCAACATCCAGAAGTTTGCAGACATAGGAATGGTCAGCCATAAAGGCCTCCTTGCCCAGAGGTGTGGTTATAACCACTTCCTCTATCTCTCCGCTGTAGAAATTATTCGATGGTGTAAATACTTCCAATCTGAAACTCTTACTCATTATACCACTCTTTAGTCTTTCTTGCTCTGCTGATATTTTTCAACAACCTCATCTATGCTGCCTGCAAACAGGAACATCTGCTCAGGAATGTCGTCATGCTTTCCTTCCAGGATTTCCTTGAAGGACCTTACTGTTTCCTTAATAGGTACATACTTTCCTTCCATTCCTGTAAACTGTTCTGCTACTGAGAACGGCTGTGACAGGAATCTCTGGATCTTACGTGCACGGTTAACAAGGAGCTTGTCCTCGTCGCCCAGTTCGTCCATACCAAGGATTGCGATGATGTCCTGCAGTTCCTTGTATCTCTGCAGAACCTCCTGTACTCCACGAGCTGTATTGTAGTGTTCCTCTCCCAGAATCAGCGGATCCATGATTCTTGATGTTGATTCAAGCGGGTCTACTGCCGGATAGATTCCCAGCTCTGTGATGGCACGGCTAAGTACCGTTGTTGCATCCAGATGGGCAAATGTTGTTGCTGGTGCCGGGTCAGTCAGGTCGTCTGCAGGAACGTATACTGCCTGTACGGATGTGATTGATCCCTTCTTTGTTGATGTGATTCTTTCCTGCAGGGCACCCATTTCTGTTGCCAGTGTCGGCTGATATCCTACAGCTGATGGTACACGACCAAGCAGTGCGGATACTTCTGAACCTGCCTGTGTGAATCTGAATATGTTGTCAATGAACAGCAGTACGTCCTGATTCTCCTGGTCACGGAAGTATTCTGCCATTGTAAGTCCCGTAAGAGCTACTCTCATTCTGGCTCCCGGCGGTTCGTTCATCTGGCCGAATACCATTGCTGTCTTCTCTATTACTCCTGACTCGATCATTTCGTAGTACAGGTCGTTACCTTCACGGGTACGCTCGCCTACGCCGGCAAATACTGAAATGCCGCCGTGCTCTCGGGCGATGTTTGCAATCAGTTCCTGGATCAGTACGGTTTTACCTACGCCGGCTCCGCCGAACAGACCTACCTTACCTCCTCTTGTATATGGTGCGATAAGGTCAATTACCTTGATACCTGTTTCAAATATCTGAGCTGATGTGT
>JAKSSH010000101.1 GCA_024403155.1 Clostridia bacterium
AGCTTGTCTCGCTCTATGCATTTCAACTCTGGCAGCATGGATAACCCTATCCACCGCCCAGGCAAGATTAACTGCAGTTGGTCTTGATGATTTCAGATACTCGCCCTTCTCAGTCATCTCCTGCATGAAAACATCATCTGATGTGCCTGCCGCTCCGCAGCATGATGAAATCGGCTTATATTTAAGCATCTGGTGAGCCAGAGCTGCCATTGCGTATCCTGCGAAAATACCTATGGCGGGGGCTCCTCTGACCCTCAGTTTCTGTATAGCATCATACATTTCCTCTAGAGTATTCAGTTCAATATACTTTTCCTCATTAGGCAGAAGACTCTGATCCAGTATAATCACACTTCCTCTCGCCTCACTTATCCTCACGTTTTCCATTTTTATCACCACACCCTTAGTGTTACTTGTCTTTTATTCTAACACAAAAGGCCGCTCTTGTTAAAAGAGCGGCCTTAATGTTATTTGTTATTAGGTAATATTTAATCTGATATCCTATTTCAGAATGTTTGCAATCTGACCCATCTGAGTAATTTCTCTTATTGAGTCGTTTGCTATTGCCAGAAGCATATCTTCACGAGCAGCTTCATAGATTGCCTTTACAGCATCTATGTCTTCAATATCGTCCATTGTTTCAGCGTGTGTAAGGATATAAGCACCTTCAGCAGTATCTGCTATATTGAACATGTGATTCCAGCCCCACTGAGCCTGATCTTTACCCTCAGTATAGTATCCTGGTGTATGTGCGTCCAGCTCGTTCTGTGCAACGTCCTTTGAGAAGATCATTGCATTATAGTCAAGAACTGTATTTACATTCCATGCACAGTCTGCTGCTCCGGATGCTTCATCCTCTGCCCAGAGTTCGCCCTTTTCGATTCCAGCCAGTACTCCGTCAATCAGTTCCATATTGCTGTTTTCAGGAGTGTGACCGTAATCTGTTGTGAAGTCTGTTACCTTAAGGAAATCTTCATTAATCATCTTGAATGCTGCCAGTGAAGTCTTATTGATTTCAACACCTTCAGCTCTTGCTGCTTCAACTGCTTCAGCATCTTCATCAGCTATAGCCTTTGTATATGCTTCGTTGCAGGCAGCAATCTTTTCGTTATTTGCCTTTGCTGCTGCTGAAAGATCTTTCAGAGCTGCATTGTATTCCTTAACGTCAATTCCGGCTTCCTTAGCATAATCTGCATTGAAGTCATCCTTCAGCTGCTTAGCTGACTGTGTCAGGTCAAGTTCCAGAGCAGGCATAGCATCCAGATAGATTGCATAAGCGCCATACCAGTCAATGTTTGTCTTGAATACGTCTTCGCTATATGTGCTCTTATCATCAGCTATTGTGTGATAGTTATCACACATGAAGGAACTTCCTTCAAAGGCATTTAACAGATATGGTACACCATGTTCTCTGTATGAAATACCGTCTTCCATTGTTGAAGTTGCAACTGAATCCAGGCTGAATGATTCTTCTCCTTCAGTGATTATCAGACCCTTGTCAAACATATCCTTTACAAGAGTGCTGAATTCAGGAACGCAAGCCAGGGAAAGTGGTACGTTCATTTCAAATGCAGGAAGTTCGCAGTTAAGCATTGCGATTGTTCCTTCACCGAAGTTTTCATCATCAACCATTCCCCATGCACCTGTTGTCCAGTCATACATTGAGTCTGATGCACCCCATTCTTCTGCACCATGGCATACGAAGTAGATATCGTTTTCAGGTTCATATCCTGCATCCAGCATTGCCTTTGCAACTGTATAAACCATACCCATTGCTGCGCAATCATCCTGGAATCCGTACCAGTACTTGTCATAGTGGCCGGCTACCATAATCTTCTGATCGTGGTTCTTTCCAGGAATCTTTCCGATTACGTTATATGTTGTTCCGCCGTTGTTAACCATTTCAGCATCAACATTAAGAGTACACTCATTGTGTCCTTCCTTGATTGCCTTCTTGATCATCTTGGCCTGCTTAGCGGAAATTGCAACTGTTGGGAAGTAGTCTCCACAGCATACGTCCTGAACGTTTACTGTAAAGTCTCCGGCTTCACCATAGCCGCTGTTTGACCATGTAACCATAGCGCCAACACCGGCTTCCTTACCCTGTCTCATAACGCCATCAATCCATGATTCGTTTGACTGGTCAACCTGAACAAGAACGATCTTGCCTTCTACGTCTTTGCCTTCATAATCAGATTCAAATCCCCAACCGCAGTTTACGATTTCAGCTGTCATGTCTCCATCAGTACCGTTAACCTGGTATGATGCAGGTGCTGCCATTCCATTTTCGCAAGCCTTCTGAGTTCCCTTTGAGAAATCAATATCTGTGTCAGCAATCTTAAGTGATGATTTGTTAAACTGGAACTTATCACATGCTGTTCCAACCTTTTCAACATCCTGCAGTCCGATTTTTTCCATTTCTGCTGCAAGGAAATCTGCTGTTGCATGTTCTGCATCTGAACCGGCTGTTCTCCATCCCAGCCATTCTGCATAATCATCCCAGTTGTATGCCAGCTCTTCTGACAGATTGTAGGCATATTCCATGTCAATATTATCATAGAATGCCTTAACATCTTCAGCCATAAAGTCCTCTGATGTTACTTCTGATGCAGTATAAGCATCACCGCTTGCTGCAGGTTCTGCAGCAGCTTCTTCACCGTCACTGCTGCTTCCACCGCAACCTGCCAGCGCCCATACGGACATTGTCAGGCACAGAATTGCAACCAGCAATGTACTCCATTTTTTCTTCATAAGACACCTCTTTCCACTAATAATAATGATAACGACACTTATTGGATTAATTATAATTTATCAGATTTTTTTTAGCAATACGATAAAGCGCTGCAATAAAAAATCAGCAAGTAAGTCTGCGCTTTCACAAAGAAAAGTAATTTTTATACAAGGCGTATATATTCTATGTTATAATCGTCCTATGATTAGCTGGCTGACAACAACTTATATTGGAAAAATACTGTGTACCTTTTTCATTTCCATGGTACCTGTCATAGAACTAAGAGGTGCGCTGCCAATTGGCGTTGGAATGGGGCTTTCTCCGGTTACCGCACTGATTGTCAGTCTCATTGGAAACATGGTTCCTGTACCATTCGTTCTTCTTTTAATCAGAAAAATCCTCCAGTGGATGCACAGATTTGAGAAGTTTGACAGATTTGCGAATTTCCTTGAAGCAAAGGCAGACAAGGCCGGAGACAAACTGGCCAAATACGAAATGACCGGTCTGTTCCTTCTGGTTGCGATACCCCTTCCGGGAACAGGTGCATACACAGGTTCTCTTGTGGCGGCACTGTTTGACCTGAGATTCAAAAATGCTCTGCCGGTTATATTCGCAGGAGTTGTTGCTGCAGGTCTGATTGTATTTTTCATCACCTATGGGGTGGTTCTTGTAGTTTAATAAATGCAATAAAAAACCAGTGAGGTTTCCTCACTGGTTTTTCTATTTTAAAGATTGATTATTATTTTCAGCATGTTCTTTCCGTCTTCACGCTTGTATCTGACTTCATCAGCCATGTTCTTAACCATGAATATTCCCAACCCGCCGATTTTTCTTTCTTCAGCAGAAAGATTGATGTCCGGATCTTCCTCCTTTAACGGATTGTATTCAACACCATTATCTTTTATGAGAACACATAAGCTGTTATCCTCAATCTTACAAACTGCCTTTGCAATGGTAGCTCCGCTGTAGTGAACAATGTTTGAATAAATCTCATCAACCATGACGCCAACCTTGGCAGCTATCTTCGTTGGAACATCCAGTTCCTCGATTCTTCTTTCGAAATATGCCAGAACTTCAGGTACGGAGTCCTCAGTAGGATTGATAACAAGTTCTGC
>JAKSSH010000102.1 GCA_024403155.1 Clostridia bacterium
GAGTAAAAAACAAATTATGATTAACAATTATGCAAAAGCAATAATAGCTCTGAATAAAATACTAACAACTGTTATATACATATTTTATCCGTGCATGCTTATATATCTTGCAATCAGCAATCCGGCCAGTAACTGGCCTGCTTTGTCTGCCTTTGCATTTGTACCGGGAATTTCATTCGTCCTTGTTAGCATTTTTCGAAAGCTATTCAATGCTCCAAGACCATATGAATTGAATCCGGATCTTGAGCCAATAATAAAAAAAGACAGCAAGGGAAGATCCTTCCCCAGCCGTCATATCTTTTCTATTTTTATAATATCAGTCTCTGCATTTAAGCTTTGGCCTGCAGTCGGCATTCTCATTGGAATTGCCGGAATTTGCCTGGCTTACTGCAGAGTAAAAGGCGGAGTGCATTTTACCAGAGATGTTGTTGCCGGTGCTGTTATCGGAATTCTCCTGGGCGTAATCGGATACGAGCTATGGCCAACCATTTTATCACTTCTTTTTTAATTTGCCGAATATAAATTTGCCTGCTCTTTTTGCATCGTCTACCTTGTTTGTCGTTCTTGTATATTCATCAAATACTCCGGCATCAATCATTGCCCTTCGCTTCATGGATATTGCTTCCTGCTGAAGTTCTGTCTTTGCCATATCTGCAATGTCAGCAGCAATTTCCTTCGCTGAAATCTGCTCTTTCGCCATTTTCAGAGATTCCTGTTTCTGCTCAGCTGTCATTTTAACTGGTTTAGGAGTGCATTTCGCAAGAAGCGAATTATACCGATCCGACAGTTCTGTTGATGCGAACTGCTGCTCAAAAAGACTGTAATCGGTCATTCCATCACCAAGAGCATGCATCTCAGCACAAAGTTTTTCAAATTCTCCCTGAAGCTCCTCGGGAACATGCATGTATTCTGTAAATACATTACACTTGGCATCTATGTATTCCTTCATTCTTCATCTACCTCTCTTTCTGCAATTCCCTGCTTTATCTTTTCGTATACTTCTCTGGTAATAGGATATTTCCATATAAAGATGCAGGAAATAATGGTAAATACCACAGGTACAACCATCATGCTGTTTTCTATCCATCCTATAACAAAATCAGTTTGAACTGCTTTAGTGCCGTCAAAACCTACAATCTGGAGAATGATTCCCAGAACCTGAACACCCAGAGCCTCTGCAATGGCTTCCGAAACAGACTGAATGGACATTATGGCCCCTACTCTGTCCTTGCCGCTGATAAATTTGTCGTATTCTCCCACATCGTAAAGTATCGTTGGCATAAGCTGCCAATATGTCATGTTAATTATGCAGTACATGGTTATCATGACATAGAGTGTGGCATATCCGGTTACTCCGATAAACTTAAATGAAAATGAGCCCAATGATCCGAATATGATAAACACAATGTATATAGTTCTTCTGTCAAAACGTTTTGAAAATGCGTTGATAATAGGCGGCATACCAAGGCCTATTACGCTGGCCATAAACAGAGTAAATGAAATCTGTTTAGCTGAAAATCCCATATTATATGTCAGGAAATACATACGTGCAGAATTCGACACTGTTATTCCTGTGAGACAGATAATGCTTGCAGCCAGAAGAAACTGAAGCGGTTTGATTTTCAGAACATCGATATATTCCATAATCATGTGTTTAAAATCAAACTTTACCTGTTCTTCTTTTTTTATGCCTTTATCACGGCCCTTTGAGCCAAGGAAGCAGAAAAATATACCTAAGCCTGAAATAAGTCCTATAAGAAGAGCTGTAAGCTGCCAGGAGATTTTTACTGAAAATCCTCCTGAGCAGAGATAATCAACCATTATTGTAGGCACTACTGCACCGATAATTGCTCCAAGGCTGTTAAATACAGATGTATATGATCTTAGAGATGTTCTCTCATCGTAATCATCTGTAAGTTCTGCTCCCAGAGCCATATAAGGCACATAAAAGCAGGTATATGCCGTCCAGAACAGAAGCATCATAAACATATAATATGCCACTTTTACCGGCAATCCTGCATCAATAAAAGTAAACAGAAGCATGGTAAGCAAAGTGAATGGAATACATCCTATAAGAACAAAAGGTCTGCGCTTTCCCATTCTGCTTGTGCAATTATCTGAAATAAATCCGAAAAACGGACATGTAACCACATCCCACACACTTCCCAGGGCTATTATGGTTCCGGCTATTGCAGGAGGAATTTCCGCAATAGTAGTAAGATAAAACATCAGGAATGTTGAAAGCAGGCAATAAGCCGTTGCCTCTCCAAAACCTGCAGCTCCATATGAAATTTTGTATCTTAAACTAAGTATATTATCCATAAAATAAAATTAACCCGCGAAATGTATAATTCCACGGGTTAATATATTGCTTTTTGCTAGATGCCGCGAAACAGGTTATTCAAATTCATATTTAAGAACCGGATGTCTTGCTGCTCCAACTTCATCAAGTCTTGTTACAGGAGTTTTAACAGGAGCTGCATGAAGAGCTTCCGGATCCGAATAAGCAATATCGTTAAGATCCAGGAATACCTGAATAGCTTCGTCCAGAGTTTCCTTTGACTCAGTTTCACAAGGTTCTGCCATGAGAGCTTCATGTACAGTCAGCGGGAAATACATAGTAGGCGGATGAATATTATTGTCAAGAAGTCCCTTGGCAATATCCATTGCAGTAACGCCTGTTTCCTTAGCCTGTCTGCCGATATCCATAACAAATTCATGCATGCACACCTTAGGATTAAAGGCAATATCATACTTAGCTGACAGCTTGTTCATCATGTAGTTTGCATTGAGAACAGCGTTCTTTGAAGCTTCAGGAATGCCTTCCTTACCAAGCATCTTGATATAAGTGAGAGCCTTAACAACTACTAGGAAGTTTCCATAGAAGTTCTTCATCTCTCCCAGGCTTGCATCTGCTTTTGCAAAAGCAAGACTTCCCTCTTCACCAACAACCTTGATGCCAGGCATGAACTTGGCCAGATGTTCCTTGCATCCTACCGGACCGGAACCCGGACCGCCGCCGCCGTGAGGTGTTGAGAATGTCTTGTGCAGATTAAGATGTACACAGTCAAATCCCATGTCTCCAGGTCTTGCCCATCCCATTACGGCATTAAGGTTAGCACCATCGTAATAGCACTGACCACCACATTCGTGTATGATGTCTGTGATTTCTTTGATGTTAGGATCAAAGAGCCCTGCAGTATTAGGGTTTGTAAGCATGAGACCAGCAATCTCATTGTTTCCTTCACATACTTCACGAAGCTTAGCAACATCAACCAGTCCATCAGGAGTTGAATCGACGTTAATTACTTCCATGCCTGCCATAACTGCTGATGCAGGGTTTGTACCATGTGCTGAATCAGGAACGATAATCTTCTTTCTCTGTGTATCACCGTTTGCAAGGTGATAAGCCTTGATAAGAAGAAGTCCTGTAAATTCGCCATGAGCACCGGCTGCAGGCTGAAGAGTGAAATTGCTCATACCAGTAATTTCAGCAAGAGCTTCTTCAGTTTCCTTAATAACCTGCATGCAACCCTGAGCTGTTTCTACAGGCTGCAGAGGATGAACCTGAGTGAATTCGGTAAATGAAGCGGTTCTCTCATTAACTCTAGGATTGTACTTCATGGTACATGAACCCAGTGGGTAGAAACCGTCATTTACACCATGTGACTTCTTTGCAAGTTCTGTATAGTGTCTTGAGAGATCAACCTCGGCCATTTCAGGCAGATGCAGATCTGCAATTCTCATGTCATCATCAGGAAGTGTATACTGTTCAACATCGCATTTAGGAAGTG
>JAKSSH010000103.1 GCA_024403155.1 Clostridia bacterium
TTCCTGAACATCAAGGACACTCTGGGCGCTCAGACAAAGAAGTTTATTGTGGCAAACTTCAAGGAATCAACTGCAGAGGAAATTCTGGAAGGCGCAGATTACACAAATAGAACATTCGCCGGTTTCATAAGCGGCAAGGTCATAGACTCGGCCATTATCGGTATCATATGTTTCATAGTAATGAGCATATTCGGCTGGGAGTACAGCCTGCTGATCAGTTGTATTATCGGCATAACAAACATCATTCCGTTCTTCGGACCGTTTATAGGGGCAATTCCTTCGCTATTGCTGCTGCTGATGGTTAATCCATGGCATGCGTTATATTTCATTATTTTCGTATTTATTCTGCAACAGTTTGACGGAAATATTCTGGGACCGAAGATTCTTGGAGACTCCACAGGATTGGCTAGCTTCTGGGTACTGTTTGCCGTACTGGTTGGAGGCGGACTTTGCGGATTTGTTGGAATGGTACTGAGTATTCCTGTATTTGCAGTAATATATGCATACGTCTCCAGGGCACTGAACAAGAAACTGGCAAGAAAGGGCTTCTCTACTAATACCCTTGATTACAAGGTGGACAAATATCGCACCAGGAGACCTAAGAAGAAACGTTCCAAGCCTACACTTGATGATCCTGATGACGAAATTAACCTGAGGGGCTACTTCGCAAACAATCCTTATGACAATGTGGATGTTCAGCCTACAACCCAGGAGGAACTGCAGCAGGCAAGGGAAGCGGGCCATGAGGTTATGGAGGCCACCGTTGTTGAATATGACGACATACCTGCACAGGACGAACAGGAAGAAGAGTAAAACAAGGAAAGTGGATTAGAGAGGAAAGACTGACATGGAAGAACTTAGAAAAAAGTTAATAGATATAGTTGGACAGGAACATGTGATTAATAATGCGCCGATGTCTCAGTACACTTCGTTCAAGGCCGGAGGCAGTGCGGATATTCTTGTGGAACCACAGGATACTGATCAGCTGAAGGAAGTGCTGCAGGCAGTGTCAGGTACTGAGCATATGGTTCTGGGAAATGGCTCAAACATTCTGGTTAGAGATGGCGGATACAGAGGTGTAATCGTTAAAATCGGTGAAGCTTTTAATTATATTCGTGTTGAAGATCAGAAGCTTGTTTGCGGAGCGGGCACACTGATGTCTGTTATCGCAAAGGCAGCCGCATCGGAGGCTCTCACCGGTTTCGAATTTGCTTCCGGAATTCCGGGAAGCATTGGCGGAGCAGTGTTCATGAATGCAGGAGCATACGATGGGGAAACAAAGAACATTCTGGAAAGTGCCCATGTGCTGAAGTCCGATGGAAGCAGTGAATGTGACATGGGACCTGAAGAACTTCAGATGGGATACAGGCATTCAGTTCTGCATGAAACCGGAGACATTGTTACCGAGGTAACTCTGAAACTGGAAAAAGGCGAGGAAGCTGAAATCCGTGCCAGAATGGCAGAACTGTCAGCCAGAAGAAACGAGAAGCAGCCGGTACAGTATCCAAGTGCAGGAAGCTTCTTTAAGCGTCCTGAGGGATATTTTGCGGGAAAACTGATACAGGATGCAGGATGCAAAGGCCTGACTGTTGGCGGGGCAGAGGTTTCCACACTTCACAGCGGATTCATTATCAACAAGGGTGGAGCAACAGCAACAGATATCATCCGCCTTAAGGAACTGGTTCAGGCGTGTGTCAAGGAACAGTTCGATGTAATGCTGGAGCCTGAGGTTCGTATTATAGGAGAGGGTGAAAGCAAGGCAGAGGACAAACCCGAAACCGGCAAGTCTGATTTTGCATTAACATTCGATCTGCACACACACACCACATATTCCCACGGTAAGGGAAGTGTGGAGGACAACGTTAGAGTTGCCATGGGCAAGGGTCTGGAGTACGTGGCTATTTCAGACCATGGTCCGGGACATCTTTTCTATGGAGTGAACAGAAACGATTTCCCGAATATCAGAAACGACATTAACAAGATGAGCGTTAAGTACCAGAGCATACAGGTACGCAACAGCATTGAGGCAAATATTATTCATATGAAACCCGGCGGAAACGGGCTGGATGTGAGACCTGAGGAATTTGAGGAATTTGACTTCGTTATTGCAGGATTTCATTTTGGCTGCTTCGGATGCAGTTCCATCAGAAATTGGCTCTGGAGTCACGGAATCAAGATCGGTGAAGAGTCTCTGAAAAAATCCAACACCAGGATGATTGTGGATGCTATCAGGGCAAACAACATTGCAATTCTCACCCACCCCGGAGACAAGGGACCGTTTGATATAAAAGAAATTGCGCAGGCCTGTGCAGAGACAGACACACTTATTGAGATTAACGGCAGACACGGACATCTTACCAGCGATGAAATCAAAATCGCCATGGAGGTCCCGGATCTGAAGTTCATTATATCCAGTGACGCCCATACCCCTGAAGCGGTGGGATCCTTCAGAACCGCTCTGGACAGAGCATTTGAAGCGGGACTGGATGTTTCAAGAATAGTTAATATAAAAAAGGTGACAGAGTAAGGAGCAGAAATGAAAGTTATAATAGTCACAGGATTATCGGGAGCCGGCAAGACCCGGGCAATAGATTGCCTGGAAGACATGGGGTATTACTGCGTTGATAACATGCCACCGGCGCTGGTAAAAAATTTCATAGAACTCTCTCAGAATGGCAAAGGAATCGAACAGGCTGGCTTTGTAATAGACGTTAGAGGCGGGGAGATGTTTGAGGACCTGAATGACTGCCTTGAAGAAATGGCCAAGGAAAACGTTGACTATAAGATTCTTTTTCTGGAGGCAACGGATAGGGTTCTTGCCAGAAGATATAACGAGACCAGAAGAGATCATCCCATGGCGCCGGGAGAATCTGTAACCAAGGGAATTAAGAGGGAAAAGAAGAAACTGGAGGCCATCAGACAGAAGGCGGATTATGTTATTGACACCACAAGCCTGAACAATGCTCAGCTGGCAAAGGAAATCGAAAGAATAGTAACCGAGGGCAAAGGTAATCGCACATTCGTTGTTAATATCATGTCCTTCGGATACAAGAACGGAATGCCTATTTCGGCAGACGTTGTATTTGATGCCAGATTCATTCCAAACCCATACTATGTGAAGTCTCTGAAGAATCTTACGGGCAACAACCGCAAGGTGCAGAATTTCGTAATGAAGCACGAAATCGCACAGACATTCATGGATGAAGTAGTTAACACCATTGAAACACTTATTCCGTACTACAAACAGGAGGGAAAGTACTCCCTCAGCGTATGCTTCGGATGTACAGGAGGGCACCACAGATCTGTTACTCTGGCCAATGTTTTAAACGACAGATTATCCAGGGACGGACTGAGAACCACCCTTGAACACCGTGACTTATAGTGATAGAATAGACGAAGTGTGAAATGGGTCGATATGCCCGATATTTAAGATTTTAGAGGAGGCAACACTATTATGGAAAAATTAATTATTGCTGCTTGTATTTGCGGAGCAGAAGTAACAAAGGAAAACAACCCTGCAGTACCTTATACTGTAGAAGAAATCGTAAGAGAAGCTAAGTCAGCTTACGATGCTGGTGCTTCCGTAATTCACCTTCACGTAAGAGAAGATGACGGAACTCCAACTCAGAGCCACGAAAGATTCCAGGAATGCATGGATGCTATCTATGAAGTATGTCCTGACGTAATCATTCAGCCTTCAACAGGCGGAGCAGTTGGCATGACTG
>JAKSSH010000104.1 GCA_024403155.1 Clostridia bacterium
GGATGCCGTGAACCTTGTCAGGTCCGGAAGGAAGCAGCAATAAGCGGAAGTTCTTATGTGCCGCAGATCAGCCTTCTCCAACGCCTGCGGGACTTTCAGAGGGCAAATTCTGTCATGAAGGAGTATCAAATGTATCAGGCGCTTTATCGTGCGTATCGCCCGGAGGTCTTCGAGGAAGTTCTGGGGCAGGAGCATATAGTAAGAATCTTGAAAAACCAGATAGCAACAGACAGCACAAGTCATGCCTATCTGTTTTGCGGTACCCGTGGTACAGGTAAAACAACCACAGCAAGGCTTCTGGCAAAGGGCTTAAACTGCCTGTCAGAGGGGGATAGACCATGTGGTGAATGTGCAAGCTGCAAAGCCATAAAAGAGGGAAACTTCATAGATGTTGTAGAAATAGATGCTGCATCCAACAACGGCGTTGAAAACATAAGGGAACTGAGAGAAAGCGTTAATTATCCACCTGCTGCAGGCAGAAAGAAAATATATATCATTGACGAAGTTCACATGCTTTCAACAGGAGCATTCAACGCACTTCTAAAGACACTGGAAGAACCACCTGAATACGTGACATTCATCCTTGCAACAACTGAAGTTCAAAAGCTTCCTGCAACAATTCTTTCAAGATGCATGAGACTGGACTTCAAGCGGGTGCCTGAAAACATTCTCATTTCCGGCATGGCCGAAATCTGCAAAAAGATTGGAATCGATGTATCGGAAGATGCTCTTCGCATAATCGCATCAAATGCCGACGGATCCGTTCGTGACGGATTGTCCATTCTGGATCAGTGTATCTCAGGAGGAGAGAAAAAGGTTGGCGAAAAGGATGTTCTGGAATTTCTGGGAGCTTCAGGAGATGAAGATTTCATCGAGCTTACTGATCTGGTAAGAAAGAAGAAGACTTCAGAAGCCATTGCTTTTCTGGCAGGAATCCTTTCTGACGGCAAAGACGTGCGTCAGTTTAACAGAGACTGGATTAACCACTTCAGAAACCTTCTGATGGTTAAATTCATGAAGAACCCGCAGACAGTAATAAATATGTCTGTTGAAAATATTGAAAGAATCAGCCGTCAGGCACAGGTGCTGGAACTTGAAGATATTAATCGCGGCATTCTGGAACTGTCCAGAACCCTTAATGAAGCCAGATATTCAACACAGCCACGAATTCTTCTGGAACTGGCAATTGTGAAACTGTGTCTGGGAGCAGGGGGGATTAAAGAACTATCGGATTACGAGTTTGAACATACTACTGCAAAGGCAGCAGAGCCTGAGCAGGCAACAGAGCCTGAGCAGGCAGCAGAACCTGAACCACAGGCAGCACCGGTTGAACCGGTACAAACTGCGGAGGGTCAGGAATTTGAATGTGAGGAAATCTGGAATGATGTTTTTGAAGATGGTGAGGCCGCCAAGGGAAGCTTCTACATTATTAGAAGCGGAAGTACATTAGCATCAATTGATGATGAAGATTTCACAGTGGTTGTTGCAAGCGAGCTGACAAAGCAGCATGTGGAGAGCAACAGAAAGCTTCTGGAGGATCTTATGGAGAAGCATACAGGCAAGCGCAGAATAATGAAAATCTCCACCAAGGATCTGAAAAAGAGACAGGAAAAATCAGCGGAAGAAATCGCCTCAGATGCAAGTGATATTCTGGGAATTCAAGTAGATATAACATAATTCAGGAGGAACAAAAATGGGAAAAGGAATGAAGGCAGGAAAAAAGCCTAAACAGCCAAAGATGAATCAGGCAGCACAGATGCAGCAGATGCAGGCTATGCAGAGAGAGATGGATAAGGTCCAGGCTGAAATAGAAGAAATGGAACAGACAGCAACTGCCGGCGGCGGAGCTGTTACAGTTACAGTTACAGGCAAGAAGGAAATCAAAGACATCCAGATTCAGCCGGATGTTGTTGATCCTGATGATGTTGAAATGCTGCAGGATCTGATTATGGCAGCAACAAACGAAGCTCTCCGTCAGATGGAGGAAATTTCCCAGGCTGAAATGAGCAAGTTCACAGCCGGACTTGGCATCCCTGGATTCTAAAAACATGAATTATTATGCGAAACCACTTAATAAGTTAATAGCGGAGCTGTCAAAGCTTCCGGGCATAGGTGGCAAGACAGCACAGAGACTGGCACTTCACATTCTGTCCATGGATGATCAGTCTGCTTTTGCATTATCTGATGCTATCAGAGAAGCTAAAGAGAACATGACATTCTGTAGCGTGTGCGGTAATCTTACGGACACTGATACATGCAGCATATGTGCAGATGAGCACAGAGACAAGAGTGTAATCTGTGTGGTTGAAAGTCCCAAGGACGTAATTGCCATGGAGAAGATTCGGGAGTACAGAGGATACTATCACGTTCTTCACGGCGTAATTTCACCAATGGACGACAAGGGACCGGAAGACATTAATCTGAAAAGCCTGATTACAAGACTTCAGAATCCGGAAGTGAAGGAGCTTATTATCGCCACCAACCCGACAATAGAAGGGGAGGCTACAGCGGTTTATATCGCCAGACTCATAAAACCAAGCGGCATCAGGGTTTCCAGAATCGCACACGGAATTCCTGTGGGAGGAGACCTGGAATATGCAGATGAGGTTACACTGCTAAAGGCAATTGAGGGCAGAAGAGAGCTGTAGAAACGCAAATAAAAAAGAGCAGCAGAGGCTACTCTTTTTTTGTGTCATTAGTTGTCTAGACCTGCTTTCTTTCTCAGAAATACAAGTGCATCCAGTGCAGGCTGTTCGTTGAACTTGCCGCCGTACTGTTCTATTATGTCGTAGTCAATAATGTCAACGCCAACTTCCCTGGTATCTCCCGCATCGGATTTGATCAGGAATGATTTTACTCTCTTGATCTCCTCTTTGCCTGCCTGTGAAACCTGATCGTACTGGCGATCCTCATATACTATGTCGTCAACATCATCGTATGGGCAGGCGTAGATTCTGTCGAATTTGGCCTGGCCACTGCAGAGATTCAGATATGTGATGTTGATGTACATTCCCCTCTCGGTAGGGAAGAGAATCATGGTGTACAGATTGGAAGCTCTGATGAAACCGTCATCTCCAACCTTCAGAAGAAGAGGCAGGTTTACGTTTGAAGAGTAACTTTCGGCACTGTACAGAACGATTGGATCCACATCCATGATTGAATCCTCTTCATTTTTCAGTACCGGCGTTTTGTCTGTAACCAGCAGTCTGGCTCTAACAATGAGACCCTTGATATCAAAATCCAGATATCTGTCGAATTCCTCGTCGGGAACGGGATTGTACACACGGTTCTTTTCCTCAATGCGTTTACGTATTCCCCATATTCCAAGAGCAACCGTCGTGGCTGCCATAATCATTGCGAAGCCCAAAATGGTTCTGTCACTGAAGTGACTGCCGATTTTCAGAAGATATGGAGCACCAATGCATCCAACAATCAGGGAGAGAAAAGCGCCGGTGAGAATGCCGGTACTTTCACGTTCCTTGAAACGTGGTTCAGTGCCATTAAAGTATTTCATGTAGCGAACACGGGTAATGTTTTCAAGGAACTGTTCATATTCCTTATCATTGTATGAAGCTACAGATACAATTTTTTTTATTTTTGCCATATGTAGATAATCCTTTCA
>JAKSSH010000105.1 GCA_024403155.1 Clostridia bacterium
TTCAGACCTATGTGATGGAGGAAGACGAGTTCTTTATCAGAGAGGTAATTGAGAAAGAAATAAGCCGCGGAGGACAGGTGTATATCCTGTACAACAAGGTTAAGACCATCAACGCCCTGGCCGACAGGATACAGAAGCTGGTTCCTGAAGCCAGTATTGCTGTTGGACACGGACAGATGAAGGAAAGCGAACTTGAAGATGTGATTATGGATTTCGCAGGAGGAGCCTATGACGTTCTGGTTTCAACCACCATCATTGAGTGCGGCATGGATATTCCTAATGTAAATACAATGATAGTTCTTGATGCGGACAAGTTCGGCCTTGCCCAACTCTATCAGTTGAGGGGCAGGGTGGGAAGAAGCACCCGCATGGCCTATGCATATCTCATGTATCACAAGGACAAGGTGCTAAGTGAAATTGCAGAGAAAAGACTTAAGGCAATTAGAGATTTTACAGAATTCGGATCGGGCTTCAAAATTGCCATGAGGGACCTGGAACTTAGAGGTGCCGGCAATCTGCTGGGAAGAGAACAGTCGGGACACATGCTTGAAATAGGATACGAACTCTATTGCAAGCTTCTTGAAGATGCACTTCACAGAGAGAGCATAAGGATTGAGCAGGGTGATGAAGCGGCTGAAAAGTACGCGCCGCTGGAGGCCATGGGAGAAGAGGAAACATGTTCAATCAACCTGCCGATACCGGCAATCATTCCTTCAAGATACATTGGAGATGAGATGCTGAAGCTTCAGATGTACAAGAAGGTTGCCCTTGTTGAAACGGCTGAAGATGCATCAGATCTTCTGGACGAATTCATAGACAGATTCGGGGAACCAACTGTGGAGGTTCAGAATCTGATAAGAATAGCAGTAATAAGAAAGGCAGCCAGAGCAATGGGTATTACAGAGATATCTCAGGAAGGTTACAAGCTGAAGTTCACGCTGCTACCGGATGTACGGTTCGATGAAAGCACCGTGCCGAATCTGGTAAGTGCCTATGGCGAGAAGATAGGTTTTAACGGGGGCAAGAATCCGTTTATCAGACTCACATCATCGGTAACAACTGCTACACCGATGAAACCGGCAAGCCCGGGATACGCAGCGAAAACACTGAAGGAACTTGAACACTTTTTTGAGGTGGTTAAATGAATGTATTCACAGGCATAATGCTTGTTTTCGCAATATTAGGTTTTGCGGATAAAACATTTTCGCTTCGATGGGGACTGTCCCAGTCCTTTGACAAGGGTCTTGCCACAATGGGAACAATGGTTATACCCATTGTTGGTGTATGTACCATCGGAGTGGGATTTATAGAGAGACAGGCTGAAAGTTTCGTTGGCATGTCAGAGACCATGCCATTTGATCCCTCAGTGATTGTGGGAGCAATTCTGGCACCGGATCTTGGGGGCTATTATATTGCAAAAGCAGTAGCCGCCAGTCCGGAGATTCTGATAATAAACGGAGTTGTACTGGGGACACTTCTGGGACAGGCGATATGCTTCCAGCTACCTGTATTTCTGGCGGCAATAGGCAGAGAAAACAGACCGGTAATGCTTAGAGGTTTTCTGATTGGTATAACCATGATACCTGTCGGAATGCTGGCGGCAGAGGCACTGCTTAGAATGAACTTTGTGGTATTTTTGAAACAGTTTGTTCCTATTCTTTTTATCTGCCTGCTGATTGCACTGGGACTCTGGAAGATTCCTGATGGAATGATAAAGGGCTTCATGGTTGTGGGCAAGATAATTCAGATTGCAACAAATCTAATGTTTGCTTTTGCAGTACTTGGAATCTTCGTTCCGCAGATAAGATATGCGGGAATGGATGCCATATATGATGCACTTCTGATAGTGTTCAAGTCGGCAGTTATTATTGCGGGTTCGCTGGTTATGGCGGAGCTGATACTGAAACTGTTCAGAGGGCAGATTCGTAAGCTGGCAGATAAGCTGGGCACCAACGAAATATCCGTGGTGTGCATGCTGATGAACTGTGCAACATCGCTGGCAATTCTGCCGCTGTTTGATAAAATGGATGAAAAGGGCAGACTGTTAAACTGCGCTTTCAGCATAAGCGGAGCCTACGTAATAGGTGGCTCCATGGCATTTGTGTCCGCTGTATCCAGCGGGTATGTGGTATTGATATTTTTAGTCTGCAAGCTGGTCAGCGGACTGCTGAGCATGTTTGTGGCAGGTAGGAGTATGAAATGATTAAAGTAGTGATCACCGCACCAAAAGGGGCAATGGACAGCCTTATTGTCCAGGAAGCATACAAGAGTGAAAATATTCAGATTGTTGGATGTGTAGGAAGACCGGGGGCCGATTATATTGGAAAGGATGCCGGTCATGTATGCGGAATCGGCCATGAAATCGGTGCGAAGGTATATCCGGATCTTGAGTCAAATGTTGATGGTAAGTCACTGATTGATCTATGTGACGTAGTTGTGGATTACTCTGCAATTGAAATGAGCAGAGAGGTTCTGACTAAGTGTGTTGCTCATGGTAAGGCACTGCTCTGCGGAACAACAGGCTTTAATGAAGGAGAACTGTCTGCTTTTGCACGTGCTTCAGAAATAATTCCTCTCATGCAGACTGCCAATACATCCTACGTGGTGACGGTTATGAAGAAACTGTTGAGAGAAGCTGCTGCCATGCTTGAAGAAAAAGCAGGAATGGAGATAATCGAGGATCACTGGGATAGCAAGCTGGACGCCCCAAGCGGAACGGCGATTGAACTTGCCGAAGAGATGGCGTCGGGAATGGAGAGAAAGGGAATGGAGGACATTACATTCCATTCCCTTAGAGCAGGAAACACTCCATCAAGCCACCATGTTGTGTTTGGCTGTCAGGGAGAAATGTTCCGGATTACTCACGATGCATATGACTGGAGATGCTATGCCATTGGGGCATGTGATGCTATAATGTACCTGGGTAAAAGACTTTCTGAGGGAAAGACCGGATCATACACAATGTTTGACGTGATAGAGGGAAAATAATATGAAGATTTATGCGAAACAAAAGGGCAATGGGAAGGTTCTGCCTTATGTTGTTGCAGCAGTAGGAATTCTGGCGCTGTTCAAGGGTGTTTCGGCACTGCAGAGTGGCACCAATGGAATAATATTCATTGCTGCGGGAATATTGCTGCTTGCTGTTGGATTATACAGACCTGAAACTGTCTTTGACAGAGAGGGCGTCGACCAGATATTCAGCATTCTGTTTTTTAAGAAGCATACCATGTGGAAATGGGAAGACATCAGCCGTCTCTTTGCCGACTACAATAAGGCGAAACCTGATGTGGTAATTGTTATCCAGAAGACCGATGCCAGAAACCAGAAACTGAATGTGCTGAGAGAAGATGTTCCTCAGATAATTGAATGGGCTGCAGCTGCCAATGCCAGGATGACAATTCGGCACAATGGTGATGTGGATATCAACGTGCCGGGAAGAGAGACAATGAGTGAGGATGAATACTATGCCGCCAAGGAAATGGAGGCAAGCATCAAACCAAAGAACTTCCATGAATTCGCTGCAGAGGCACGCAAGATCAAGGCTGAGAAAGAGCAGATAGTTGCCGAAGCCAGGAAAGAGAAAATGCTGAAAAAGGC
>JAKSSH010000106.1 GCA_024403155.1 Clostridia bacterium
CGGCTATAAGGATTATGTTCTCTTTCATTGCCTCAATGGCCTTGATTGCCGCATCGGTATTGGTTCCCTTGGAGTCGTTAACGAAACGTACTCCATTCTTTTCGCAGCACAGTTCTATTCTGTGTGCAACGCCTGCGAAGCTGCGCATGGTGTCTCCGATCACCTTCGGATCAATTCCTCCGAAGTAGCAGATTGCAGCCGCTGCAAGAGCGTTCTCAAGATTGTGAGTTCCAGGAATCTTAAGCTCATCAACACCGCAGATTTCTATTTCCTCACCGGCTTCGTTTACGATTACAATTTTTCCTGATTTTGCAAAAGCACCAAACTCCAGCTCCTGCATTCTGCTGAAAGGAACCACCCTGGCCTTGCATCCTTCTCTTTCTGCAAGTTCGAAGCATGCAGGGTCATCATAATTCAACACGCAGTACTGTTCCGGCATCTGATTCATGAATATGGCTGCCTTTGCACGGCCGTAGTTCTCCATGGTTTTATGTCTGTCCATATGGTCAGGTGTAAGATTGAGGATTGCTGAAACTACGGGCCGGAAATTCACGATTGTTTCAAGCTGGAAACTGCTTGTTTCCGTAATCATCCAGGTGTCTTCCGATGCCTCCAGAGCATCTACCGCAATGGCTCTTCCTATGTTTCCACCAACGCACGTATCTCTTCCTGAAGCCTTGTATATTTCACCAACCAGTGTTGTTGTAGTTGTCTTGCCGTTTGTGCCGGTAATTGCCACAAACTGTCCCTTGCAGAACCTGTATGCCAGTTCCAGTTCGCCGATTATTTCAGCACCATTTGCCTTTGCTTCTTCTATGAAATCAAGTGTTGGGGGAACTCCCGGGCTGAGAACCAGCATGTCATACACTGACATATCTGAGGGTTTTTCTCCAAAAAACATTTCTACGCCCTTTTCCTTCATAAACTGAAGAAATTCAGCTTCCATTGCATCTGCAGTTTTGCTGTCCTGAGCAGCAACAAAAGCTCCAGTGTCCACCAGAGCGGTTACTGCAGCTTTTCCGGATCTTCCCATTCCAATTACGAGGATTTTCTTGTCTTTCATCTATGTCTCCTTATATCAGTAATATGGACACCAAACAGCATGCCAGTGTAAATATCCAGAATACTATTACAACCTTAACCTCTGACCATCCGCACATTTCAAAGTGATGATGTATCGGTGCCATCTTGAATATTCTCTTGCCGTGGCTCAGTTTGAAGTATGTTACCTGAAGCACTACGGAAAGAGCCTCTATTACGTATATCAGCCCAGCAACCAGAAGCAGCAGTTCAAGCTTTAGAACTATTGCAGCTGCAACTACGCCGCCGCCCAATGCCAGTGAACCCGTATCTCCCATGAACACCTTGGCCGGATTCTTGTTGAATACAAGAAATCCCAGACAGGCTCCTGCCACTGAAATGAAGAAGAACGTTTCTGATGCTTCTCCGATAAATCCTCCGAATCTGCAGAATGCTCCTCCGATGAATCCGGCAGCTGCGAAGAACAGACATACCAGAGTTGTAACTCCGGCGGCCAGTCCGTCAAGACCGTCAGTAAGGTTTACTGCATTGGTCATTGCCAGAACTGCAAATACGACGAATACGTAATACCAGAATCCGAAGTCAACGAATACATTGGCGATTGGAATAAACACCTCTGTTCCAAATGATGAATAGTGAGCGAAGAACACAGCAAATGCAATTGAAATTATCAGCTGAAGGCCGAACTTCTGCCTGGCTGTAAGTCCTTCGTTCTGTTTCTTGATTACTTTTCTGTAGTCATCGATAAAACCGATAATTCCGAATCCTGCAAATACAAGCAGAATCAGAAGCTCATCGCCAAGGGTTCCTCCGAAAAGTATTGTTCCCGCAAGTCCCATTACGCATGTTGCCAGTATGATACTGATACCTCCCATGCTTGGTGTTCCGGCCTTTGAATAGTGTGACTTGAGACCTTCTTCTCTTATGTTCTGTCCAGCCTTTTCTCTCAGAATCGGAATTTCAACCTTTGTTCCGATTACGGAAATAATAAATGCCAGTACAAATACTATTGCTATGTGAATCGCATGTATGTTCATGAATGTCTCCTAAGTCTATAAGTCTTTAAGTCTATCTACTATGTCTTCCATCTTCATCCCTCTGGATGCCTTAACCAGAATCATGTCTGCTGACTTAATGTGTTTTTCTATTTCTGCCAGGAAGTCTTCCTTGTTTCTGAAGTATTCTCCATTGGCACCTTCTGCAATATTGGCAGCCAGAATTCCAATGGCTATTACCAGGTCAACTCCTGCCTCTTTCGCATGTTCACCAACCTCTCTGTGCTGGCTCACTGTGTTGTCGCCAAGCTCGAACATGTCTCCAAGAATGGCCACTTTTCTTTCTGCCCTGCTGCGAGTCAGAACATCGATGGCGCTCTTCATGGAATCAGGGTTAGCGTTGTATGTATCGTCAATGATTGTGACGGTCTTTCCCTCTATTCTCTTAAGCCTGCTGCCTGTAAGGCTTGCCCCTGCAAGGCCCTCAGCTGCACTGTTCATATCAACCCCCAGAAGCCCACCAACAGCAATGGCAAGCGCAGCATTTGTTGCGTTATGTACCCCCGGAAGCGGCAGTCTGACTCTTGCTATTTTGTCATTATGCGCCACATTAAATTCTATACCTTCAACTCCGAAATCGTCAACATCAGATATAACATAATCCGCACTGTTTTCATAGCCAACAGACACCTGTTCATAGTCACCGGCAGTTCTCTCTCTTGTAAGGAATTCATCATCCTGTGCAAATACAAGACTGCCTCCTTCTGCTGCCCCGGCAAGGTTCGCGGTTATCTCCATCTTAGCCTTGAATATTCCTTCTCTGCTGCCTAGTTTTTCCATGTGCGCCACGCCTATATTGGTTATTACACCAATATCCGGCTTAACAATTCCGCTGAGATAATCTATTTCCCCGAAAGCGTCCATTCCCATTTCCAGCACTGCCGCCTCAGTGTTTTCGTCAAACTGGAATATGGAAACAGGAAGGCCGATGTTGTTGTTGTAGTTTTTCAGGTTTCTGCCACAGTTGTATCTCTGGTTGAGCACATAATAAATCATGTCTCTTGTGGATGTCTTGCCCACGCTTCCTGTAACAGCAACTTTCTTTATTCCCAGCTCAGAAATGTACCAGCGGGCTAAATCTCCCATGGCCTGAATAACATCTTCAACCAGAATTATGTCCAGCTCATAGCCCTCAGGTATTTTCCCGGGCCAGCCATCTGTATGGCTTACCAGAACTGCAGCGACTCCGTCCTCTATCGCCTGTGGAATGTATTTGTGACCATCCTGATTTTCTCCGGTAATAGCCACAAACATATCCCCCGGCTTTATTTCTCTTGAATCGTGCTTTATGCCTGTTATGTAATTGTTCTCACTGCCGGTAACAAGAGTTCCCCCTGTTGCTGTCAGTATTTCTTTAATGCTTGTCTTTCTCATCAATTATACAGGAAAACCTTAGTTCCCTTCTTTACCTTGGTACCCGCTGCCGGATACTG
>JAKSSH010000107.1 GCA_024403155.1 Clostridia bacterium
GCAGTGCCTGGAACTTTGACAGGCTCTTTCCGAACTGCTTTCTAGCCTTCATGTATTCAACAGTTACATCCAGAGCACCCTGTGCAATACCCAGAGCCTGTGAAGCGATACCAATACGTCCGCCGTCCAGAGTTGACATAGCAACCTTGAAGCCCTGTCCTTCCTCGCCCAGAAGTCTGTCTGCAGGAATTCTGCAGTTCTGGAAAATCAGTTCTGTTGTTGATGAAGCACAGATACCCATCTTGTCTTCAGTCTTACCGATTGAGAAGCCTTCATCACCCTTTTCAACGATGAATGCTGTGATTCCGTGGTTGCCCTTTGACTTGTCAGTCATAGCCATTACTACGAAAGTATCAGCATATCCGCCGTTTGTGATGAATACCTTAGCTCCGTTAAGTACGTAGAAATCTCCGTCCTTTTCTGCTCTTGTCTGCTGTCCAGATGCGTCTGTACCAGCGTTTGGTTCAGTAAGTCCGAATGCACCAAGCTTCTTTCCTGAAAGCAGGTCTGGCAGATACTTCTGCTTCTGCTCTTCAGTACCATAGTTGAAGATTGGCCAGCAGCACAGTGAAGTGTGAGCTGAACAGATAACGCCTGTTGATGCGCACTTCTTTGAAAGTTCTTCAACTGTGATAGCATAGGAGATATGATCTCCGCCTGCTCCGCCGTACTGTGTTGGGAACGGAACGCCGAGTAATCCGTATTTAGCCATCTTTTCTACAGTTTCTTCTGGGAATCTATGTTCCGCATCGATATCTGCAGCCAGAGGTTCAACTTCGGTTTCGGCAAAATCGCGTACCATTTTTCTTACGAATTCTTGTTCCTTCGTCAGTGAAAAGTTCATTATATTGCCTCCTTAATTAATAATAACGTTTGTTACTTTTATAACAAATCATACCACGGTAATTAAAACACAAATCCCCACTTATTACAAGGGGGATTTTGTATTATCTTTATGTTGTTATGTAATTATTTTGCTGTCTTTGTTTTTGCAAAAGCAGACTGCTAGTTTTCTTTTAAAGTACCGTTTCTGTAAGCCTCTACAAGAGCCCGTAATTCTTCTCTTTCACGCAGAAGTTCCCTACCCAGATCTGTGTCAACAACCAGCATTCTCTTCTTCATTGTTCTGACAATGGAAATCACCGGTGAATGGAATATCTGGCTGCCGTCCTCCTGCAGCGGACTGTATGGTTTATGCTCAGCCAGTGCCATATAGCGGGAATTGATAAAGAATGTGTATCCTGCTATTCCTGTGGTCTTCTGATATGCCTTGGACATGCCACCGTCAATGATAAACAGCTTGCCGCCACCCTTTATCGGGCTTTCTCCGTCCTTGATTTTTACAGGAACGTGGCCGTTCAGAATGATGGATGTATCCGGATCAAGACCGAATTCTACCAGAATCTTATCTACGATTTCCTCCTTCTCAATGAGCTTGTAGTATGGAACCGTGTTTTCCTTGTGGGTTTTCTTGTCATCAATTAGGCATCTTTCCAGGGTTGTCATCTGATCCTTGCCAAACAGTGGGCTGTTTGCACCCAGCCACAGATACCACATGATATCTCCGTTATACCCCGGAACCTCGAAGTTTTCAGGATGGAAGTATGCAGCCCTCACCTTTTCATCAAGGTAATCCATGTACGCCTTGCCACTGTACTTTTTACCATCAAACTCAACTTCCTTGAATGAACCGTCCTTGTTCATAGGAATGCAGCCGTGGAACAGCAGGTTTCCGTTTACGATCGTATAAAGAGCTCCATGGGTAAACATGAACTTCACATGTGCCTGAAGCTTGTCATTCTTTGTAAATCCCGGTTCAATTGCATCCATCATCGCCTCTTCTTCCGGAGTGAGCTTATATGGATCCTCAGGGTCAATTGTCGGGAAGTTTGTATCGTTAAGTTCATGTTCCCCGTCAAATAATGTAATTGTGCCCTTTTCGTAGTCAATCTTGTCCAACAGAAGTCTGTTTTCAAGATGATATTCAGGGTGAGCCTTAATTCTCTGTCCTTCAACCTTGAACTGACATACAGAAATAGCCTTATTCATTTTCGCAGCAAGAGCCTCATCTACAGGGTCATACTTGTTTGCCTCGATTGTCTTGGGCCAGAATGCCCTGCACTCATCATTGGCATATACCTTTGATGCCATTGTTGCCAGCGGGCGGAGATTTATTCCGTATCCAACCTCAAGCATGTCGAAGTTGTTATATTTGGTGTTTATTCTTAAAACGTTGGTAATGCAGGCCCAGCTTCCTGTTGCCGCACCCATCCAGAGAATGTCATGATTGCCCCACTGGAAATCAACATCATGATAATTCATCAGATAATCCATAATCATGTCAGGTTTGGCGCCTCTGTCCCAGATATCTCCGATGATATGCAGCCTGTCTACAGCCAGATTGCTGATGCATTCAGTCATTTCAACAATAAAGTCTTCTGCCTCTTCGCACTCAACGATGGTGTCTACGATTTTCACATAGTAGTCTCCCATGTTGTATTTGGAATCAGCGTGGAGCAGCTCATCGATAATGTATGCATACTGCTTCGGCAGTCTTTTACGTACCTTGGACTGGGTGTACTTGTTTGTAACGGACTTCAGAACCTGTGTAAGCTGCATGATTGCATCCTTGCACCACTTCTCATAATCCTCTTCTGTCTTTTTGCGACGCTTTATTTCTGCCTTTGCATTATATATTAATGCTGCCAGCGCATCCCTCTCTTCTATGGATAAGGTTGGTCCCAGAATATCGTCAATCTTATCCCTGATTACTCCTGATGCACTTTTCAGCATGTGAACAAAGGCATCATGCTCACCGTGAAGGTCACTAAGAAAATATTCTGTGCCTTTAGGAAGACTTAAAATCGCACTGAGGTTTACTATCTCCTCAGTTGCAGATTTTATATCTGGGTATTGTTTTGAAAGATTCTTAAGCAGTGCTTTATTAATCAATTTAGTATCCTCCGTTTATCCAGTAAGAAAAGCCCGCCTATTTGGCGGGCAGTATTCTCTTGTTTATTTACCGTAACCGGTAAATTTCTTCTCTTTGCCAGTTGGTTTAAGCACCTCTGCTGTTGCATGCTGCGGATTATAAACCCTGTAGTCCCCATAGTTTTCAGGTCCGTTTACAGGGAAAAGTCCTGACATATCATATGAACTGCCATTTTTGATGCAGTTAATTTTAAACAGGTAATTATCTACACCAACAGTTCTCAGTACGTAAACGGCAATAATTTCACCGTTTGTTTCTGATCCAACTATTTTTACATGTTTAAGATGAGTCTTCTGAAGGCGAGCCTTTACAGCTTTCTCCGCAGCTTTATCTCTTGTTTTCTTATCCGCCATTATGTTCCTCCTTAGGTCCCCCCTACTTATCAATGATAACAAAAAATATAATTG
>JAKSSH010000108.1 GCA_024403155.1 Clostridia bacterium
AGATACTCGTGGAATCATCGATGCTATCTTAAACGGAGATATCCTTGGAGCTCCAACAAAGCAGATTCCATACTTCAATCTTGAAGTGCCTACAGAACTCCCGGGCGTAGACCCTGCAATTCTTGATCCAAGAGATACATATGCAGATCCTTCTCAGTGGGAAGAAAAGGCAAAAGACCTTGCAGGAAGATTCATAAAGAACTTCGTTAAGTATGAAGGTAACGAAGCAGGCAAGGCATTAGTTCCAGCTGGTCCTCAGCTTTAATATAATCAGATGATAAGGCTCTCTGCATTGGAGAGCCTTTTTGTTGCCATAAGGAGAAAAACAGTTTACAATGGTAGCGGATATATAGTGCAATGAAAGGATGAAAATACATATGGCAAGGAAAGGAATAAGCATATTCGCATTCGTGGCTATACTGGCAGTCTGCTTATGCATGGCAACATCGGCATCATATGCAGACACATCAGGTGACTATGAATACGAAGAGGCTGATAATGAAATCACAATTACAGAATACAGCGGATCGGATTTAGAAGTTTCCATTCCGGATGAAATAAATGGAAAGCCGGTAGTAGCAATAGGAGAAGGTGCATTCTACAATCATTACCATATGACTTCGGTTGACATACCGGAAAGTGTAACGGTGATAGACGATGGAGCATTTAAGGAATGCAATGCACTTGTAAATGTAACTTTGCCGGCCGGGCTGACAAAGCTGGGAAAGGAAGCATTCTATAAATGTGGAATTAAAGATATAACAATACCTTCAGGCATTAAAACCATTGAAGAATATACTTTCTATGATTGCGGATTAACGGGCATTGTGATTCCTGAAGGAGTTGAAGCAGTCAAAGACAGCGCATTCCGCATAAACTATTCCCTTGCAGAAGTATCGCTTCCTTCTACGCTTAAAGAAATAGGAAATAATGCTTTTGATAACAGCAGGGCATTGGCAGAACTTACTATTCCGGGAAGTGTAAAAAGCATAGGGGAGACTGTCCGAAAACCCAATCACAGTCAAATGATTCTAATCAGTGACCATTAATATTGCAGGTTCGACATGACATCGCAAAAGTGAATATGAACTGCGGTATTAATGTACTGAAGAAATATAGGAACTTTGAAAACTGAATAAAGTGCACAAAATGTTGAAATTCCAAGTGTTTAACCTGCTTCTGTGGTATAATGATAACAGATGGAATGTTGTGTTAATATCCGGAGGATTGTCATGCGTTATGTAAAAGGAATTGATCGTGATCAGTTGATGATGTGTTCTCTCAGTTCATTTGTTGATGATGAAAGTGATGCACGTCTCATTGATGCGTTTGTTGAAGGTCTGGATCTCGAGGAACTAAAGATAACCAAAGCAAAGGCTGCATCTGAAGGCAGACCTGCCTACGATCCAAGAAGTATGCTTAAACTGTATATCTATGGAGCGGAGCATGGCATACGTTCTTCCAGAAAACTTCAGGAAGCAAGCAGGCTGAACCTTGAGGTGAGATGGCTGATGGAGGGCGTAACTCCCGACTTCAGGACAATCTCAGATTTTCGCAAGAACAATATCAAATCACTCAAGCTGATTCTTCATGAATTTAACAGGAGAATTGCAGCGGGAGTAGAGTTTGGATATGTGTCGATTGATGGCAGCAAAATCAAGGCAAACAATTCCAAGGATAATAATTTCACTTCGCACAAGCTGGATGACCGTATTGAGTGGCTGGATGCTCATGTAGATGAATATCTGAGACTGCTGGATGAACTGGATTCCATAGAGGCTGCTGAAGAAAATGAACGTGAGGGTATGCTGAGCAAGGAGACTCTGGAGAAGAAACTTCAGGAGGCGCAGGACAGACTGGAGAGATACAAGGGATACCGTGAATATATGGAGGAGAATGGTCTGTCACAGATTTCAATAACTGACTGTGATGCAAAACTCATGAAGAACAGGAATGGTTTCCAGGTATCATACAATGTTCAGACTGCTGTGGATTCTGAGACACATCTCATCAGAGACTTCAATATGACAAACAGGGTTACAGACCATGGACTCATGGCGCCTACTGCAGAAGAGATTTCTGAAGATGATGAGATTCTGGAGGTTGTTGCTGACAGAGGATATGAGAACCAGGAGGACATGATCAGCTGCCTTGAAAAAGGTATCATTCCACATGTGATACTTGCGGATGGTAAAGATGGATATAAACTGGAACTTGAATATGCCGAATCTGAATGTGATCCATCAAGTATGAAGAGTGAAGAAATTTCAAGATGTCTTCATGCCGGAGAAATACCGGATGCATACAGAGGCGTGATTGACAGCTGTGAAGTCAAGAGTGTAAGACGTAAAATCCGGAAGAGTTCAGAAGAATCCGTACCTGAGAAATCACCATATGGAACAGAGAAAGAGATGAGAGACAGGGCATCTGAAGGGTATTTCGTCAGAGATCCTGAACGTAATCTTGTATATTGTCCTGCAGGACAGGTGCTAAGGCAGAAAACCATAAAGAAGAATGGTGATGTCAGATATGCGAATAAGACTGCATGCCGAAGATGCCCTTACAGGAATAAATGCTACAAGGGAAAGAATGAATGGAAAGAGATTGATTTCGGCAAAGACACTCTTGAGAAACCATGTCGCGATTGGCTGAAAGCCGAAGGCAAAAATGGCGAATCTGTAAAGAGCAACAAAACAGGCAGGCAGGAAAAGGTCAAGATTGTTCTACTGAAACTAAGACCTGACCGTGAGAAGATGTCCAAACGATTATGTCTGTCTGAACATCCTTTTGGAACAATAAAGCATTCAATGAACGCTGGTTATTTTCTCCTTAATGGAATGGAGAAGGTCACCGGTGAATTTGCATTGTCTGCAATAGCCTATAACATAAAAAGATCAAAAAATCTACTGGGATTTAACAAGATGATGAGCCTGATGAAGGCGTAAATATACAGAAACAGTGCGTTTTATTCAGTTTTTAAAGCATGTCAGCTATATTTTGTAATAACATAGCGAAACGACATGTTTTTTTAATTGAAATTGCAAGTAAAATATCGCAAAAACGTTGAAAAATGAACGTTTTCGGACACTCTGAGGGGAGTTTGCGTTTAACGGATGCTACAATATAGCTTCGCTGACTCTTTCTGAAGGCCTTGAAGAAATAGGCAAAAGTGCTTTCAATGGCTGCGACGGGCTGACATCTATTGTATTCCCGTCCACATTAGAAAAAATAGGGGATGAAGCATTTTTTAGCTGTGATGGAATAACAGAAATTGTGCTGGAAAGCCAGACACATGCAGTGTTTAATTCCATTGGAGCAAGTGCTTTTGAGCAGTGCTCTAAGCTGGCTGCAG
>JAKSSH010000109.1 GCA_024403155.1 Clostridia bacterium
TCTGGATTCAGACAACATGGGAAGGCGGAATCAAACCTGTAAAGGTTGCACCGTACACCAGGAGTATGCTGGATACATACAGACATAATCTCTCATCACTTACCATACTCATATCTGCCAAAGAAAAGGGTCAGATAAATGTTAAGAAAGGTGACAGAGTTCTTTATGGCGGGGCACCTCTGCCTTATATGTCAGGGCTCATTCCGTCACTGCTTGATGAAGCCATAGACTTCGAATGGCTTCCTGATAACGATGCTTCTATAAGCAGCTTCAGCCAGAGAATCAAACAGGGCTTCAAGATGGGAATGTCCAAGGGTATTGACTATTTCTTCGCAAATGCGGCGGTAGCCAATTACATAACCGAAAGTTTCGGTAAGATGACAGGCGGCGGAGGCAGTGGAAGCGGAGAAAAGTTCCCGATTTCACCTCTTATTATCAGCAGATTCATCAAAGCAAAATATACAGCAAAAAAGGAAGAAAGAGAAATTCTGCCGAAAGACATTTTCAGGCTGAAGGGTTTTGTGTGTACAGGAACAGATGCTGAACACTACAGAAAGAGACTTTCTGATTCCTGGGGAATCGAACCTATTGAAATTGCAGCAGGTACAGAGGCCACATGTATCGGTACAGAATCTCTTATGAAGAGAGGCATGGTTCTGTTTCCGGATGCATGCTTCTATGAGTTTATTCCTCAGCATGAGTATATGAGAAATATGAAGGATCCTTCATATAAGCCAAAGACAGTACTCATGAATGAAGTAACTGAAGGTGCAAATTATGAGATTGTTTTAAGTGTTCTTCACGGAGGAGCATTTATGAGATATAGAATCGGTGATGTTTATACCTGTGTCAGCGCTAGTGCAACAGGGGAACTGCCTAGATTCGCATTCTTTGACAGGGTGCCGAGCATCATTGATATTGCAAGCTTTACCCGTATTTCCGAAAAGGAGATTGAGGAGACTATAAGGCTTTCAAAACTTGGTATTGAGGACTGGATCGTTCGTAAGGAATATGACAGAAATGACAATCCTTACATGCACTTGTATATTGAGATCTCCAAGGATTCCCAGGTATCCGATGTAACCGGCAAAACGCTGCTGACTGAACATCTGGCAGCATACTTCAAGGCCTTTGACAGTGACTATGCTGATCTTAAGAAACTTCTGAACATGGAACCGCTGAAGATCACTATACTTAAAACCGGCACAATGAGAGCATACTGCAGGGACACCGGACGCAGCCTTGATAAGCTGAACGTCCATGCAACGGATCTCTCGGCTCTCTTAAGATATCAGGCATGAGTAACGTACCATTTCTTTACGTCAACTTAATAGCAATGTGTGGCTACGCTATAATATTCATTTCATTTATAGCGGCTAAAAAGACACCGGTCGTTAAGACATTTATAGCCCTGCTTGTTTCCTTCATTCTATGGACAGGGGGCTCTATTCTGATGCGTCTGCAGGTGGCTCCGGGACTTTCATTCTGGTACTATGTATCAATTCTTGCATTGTTCTGCATAGCGGCCCTGACGTATATTTTCGTGTGCTCATTTACAAAGACAAAAGGTATATTCCTCAAGATCGTATGGAGTGCAGGAACATTTATCATACTGATTCTCACCGGACTGGGATTATTCCTCAAACCGCCTGCTCCTGTGCAGACAGATGCAGGAACGGTATTCATGTATGAGGTTGGATGGACCATTGCAATACCGTATGCATTCTTTGCGTGTATAGTTGCTTCCATCGTGGTTGTAATCAGAAGATCCGTGAAGAAGACCGGTACAAAATCCCCTGGAATGAATGCAATGATTCTGGGCTGTATTATTATTGCATTCGGCAATATGCTGCAGCTTATTCCAGGCAATATATTCCCTTGGGATACACTGTCAGGAATCGTTACAGCAGGATTCCTTGTTTTCGCACTTTACAAGAAGAGAATGTTCAGACTCACACTTCTGGTATCCAGAGGCGTGGTTGTCTTTGCATCCGTTTTCATATGTCTGGTTATAGTCATAAACTATGTTGAGTCCATGATTGGCGGACTTCGCAGCCTGATGCATATTTCATATGCAGCGGCCACATCAATCGTAGTGGTAATTGCAGTAGGAATCGTCTGGATCTGCTACATGCTTCTTTCATTGCTTATGGATGCACTTTTCACTAGACAGGAGCAGCAGGAACGTCTGATAAAAACATTCTCGGAATCCGCAACTCAGACTCTGGACAGCCATAACATCATGAAGCTGATGGTCGACACAATTCAGACGGAAATCACGGCCGAAGAAGTTTACATCTGTCTGCTGGAGGAGGGGGAATTCAGGTTCAAATACGTTTCAAGCCCTCTGTCGGATCACCAGTTCACCCTTAGAGGAGACATTCCTCTGGTGGATTATGCAAAAGCAGTCGAGACATGCTTCACAATGAAGGATTTCCGCGGAAGCACTCACTATCTGTCCATGTGGGACAGCGAGAAGCTTCTGTTTAATCAGCTGAGCATTTCCTGCATTCTGGCTCTTGTTGAGCAGGAGAATGTGGTAGGATTCGCACTGCTGTCAAAGAAAGACAAGAACAACGCATATACTGCGGGAGATATGAACTTCCTTTCAACATTAAGTTCAATCTCTGCAATTGCAATGAAGAATGCCAGCCTGTTTGAGCAAGTGGCCAGAGAAGCCAGAACCGATGCCATGACAGGAGTATATAACTACAGATATTTCACAAAGGCAATCGAAGAAGAATTCAACAAGGAAGAAAACGAATGTCTGGCTTTGCTCTTTGTGGATATCGATGACTTCAAGCTTTACAATCAGCTCTACGGCGCTAACGAAGGAGACGAGATTCTCAAGAAGATCGCATCAATAATTCAGGTGGCTGCAGGCGAAAACGATATGGTATTCAGATACAGCGGTAAGGTGTTTGCCGTTATTCTGCCTGGTTACGACGCCAGAAGAGCCAAGACATTTGCGGAAAGCATCAGAGAGGAAATCAGTGCAATCAACGACACCGATTTCAGATCCACATACAAGAAGATTACCGCTTCCTGTGGAATCTGCGTTGCTCCGTATGCCGCATCCTCTGCTGGGGAGCTTGTGGACAATACAGACCTGGCAGTTTACAGAGCCAAGAACAGCGGCAAGGACCAGGTGCTTGTATTTACAGGCAACGACGCAGCAACATTCAACCTGCGCAAGCGTGTTGAGAAGTTAATAGAAACAAACAAGGATAGCGTTCTGGGAGATTCCTCACAGGCAATCTTTGCACTTATTGCAGCTATCGATGCCAAGGATCACTACACTGCTCAGCACAGCAAGA
>JAKSSH010000011.1 GCA_024403155.1 Clostridia bacterium
CAGCTGTTCCTTTGGATCCTGCGGGAAGTCACTTCCGATTTCCTTCTTGTACAGAGCCTTGTAACCAACGATTACTTCCTTCAGGTCTTCAGTGTCCAGTTCAGTATCGAACTTAACACCCTTCTTTTCCTTCTGACCATCAAAGATTGCATCGTACTTTGATTTGCTGATGCCCATTACTACATCGCCGAACATCTGCATGAATCTTCTATATGAGTCATAAGCGAATCTAGGATTTTCTGTGAGTGCAGCAAGACCTTCAACTGATTCATCAGTGAGACCCAGATTAAGGATTGTATCCATCATGCCAGGCATTGAAATCTTGGCACCTGATCTTACTGAAACCAGCAGCGGATTATTGTGATCACCAAATTTCTTGCCTGAAACGTTCTCCAGGTCAGCCAGCTTAGCATAGATATCATCCACGATGTCCTGACCAATTGTCTGACCTTCTTCATAATATCTTGTGCAAGCTTCTGTAGTTACTGTGAAACCAAATGGTACAGGCAGGCCAATCTTTGTCATTTCAGCCAGGTTTGCACCCTTGCCGCCCAGCAGGTCTCTCATGTCCTTTGAACCTTCGTTGAAGGAATAAACAAATTTCTGCATTTCTATTTTCTCCTCATATAAACTTTATATAAACTTAATATATATACTATAATGCATTCAAAACCGGAATTCAATAGCAATTATCAGAACTGAAGTCTTTCAAGAATATAATCCTTCACTTCAGTAACAGGGATTCTTACCTGTTCCATTGTGTCACGGTCTCTGATTGTAACGCAATTGTCCTCGGCAGTATCAAAGTCAACGCAGATACTGAATGGTGTTCCGATTTCGTCTTCTCTTCTGTATCTCTTGCCGATTGAACCTGCAGCATCATAGTCAACACTGAAATACTTTGACAGCTCGTCATAAATCGGCTCTGCAATTTCTCCAAGCTTTTTTGAAAGCGGCAGAACAGCTGCCTTGAACGGAGCCAGTGCCGGATGAAGTCTGAGAACCTTACGAACGTCTTCTTTGCCCTTGTCATCTGTAAGAACTTCTTCGTCATATGCGTCAATCAGGAATGCCAGCAGCATTCTTTCGACACCTACTGAAGGTTCGATGCAGTAAGGAACGTACTTTTCATTTGTTTCAGGATCCATGTAGCTCATGTCCTGTCCCGAATGATTCTGATGTGCCATCAGGTCGTAGTCAGTTCTTGATGCCACGCCCCAGAGTTCTCCCCAGCCGAACGGGAACAGGAACTCGATGTCTGTTGTGGCGTTGCTGTAGTGAGACAGTTCTTCAGGATCATGGTCTCTCAGCTTCATGTGCTCTTCCTTGATTCCCAGAGTCTTCAGGAAGTTTGCACAGTAGTCTTTCCAGTATTCGAACCATTCCAGTTCAGTTCCCGGCTTACAGAAGAATTCCAGTTCCATCTGCTCAAACTCTCTGGTTCTGAAGATAAAGTTTCCCGGAGTGATTTCATTTCTGAATGATTTTCCAACCTGAGCGATACCAAACGGAATTTTCTTTCTTGCAGCTCTCTGAACACTCTTGAAGTTAACGAATATACCCTGTGCAGTTTCAGGTCTAAGATAAATTTCAGCCTTTGAATCTTCAGTTACTCCCTGGAATGTCTTGAACATCAGGTTGAACTGTCTGATTCCTGTAAATTCCTGCTTTCCGCATTCAGGGCACTTGATTCCCTTTTCTTCAATGTATGCTTCAAGCTTTTCGTTTGGCCATCCATCAACCTGAATACCTTCAATGCCGTTTTCCTTCATGTATTCTTCAATGAGCTGATCAGCTCTGAATCTGGCCTTGCAGGCTTTGCAGTCAATAAGCGGGTCTGCGAATCCTCCAACGTGTCCTGATGCAACCCATGTTTCCGGATTCATTAAGATTGCCGCATCCAGACCAACGTTATACTTTGATTCCTGCACGAATTTCTTTCTCCATGCATCCTTGATATTGTTTTTAAGCTCTACACCAAGCGGGCCGTAGTCCCATGTGTTTGCCAGACCGCCATAGATTTCACTGCCCGGGAAAATAAATCCTCTGTTTTTGGCGAGAGCCGTAATTTTTTCCATTGTAATTTCTGTTGTCATTATTCTTCCTTGTCTAACTCCTCTTTTATTTCTTCTTCCAGATCTTCTGCGGCTTCCTCCACCTCTTCGATGATGTCGCTTGTGTCTGTCTTAACCTTTTCCTTCAGATCTTCAGCCTTTTCCTTCAGATCCTCAGCCTTTTCCTTAGCCTTTTCATAAAGGTCGCTATCCTTCAGGTCTTCAGCCTTATCCTTAGCCTTGCCATAATATTCGCCGGCTTTTCCCTTCAGATCTTCAAACATGTCACTGCCGTATTCTGCAGCTGTTGCCATTTTTTCTGTAACTGTATCGCTTACATCGATAATTGTTCCGTCAGTCTTGACAACTTCGATAACGCACTTGAAACCAAATGCAGCTACGATTGCAACAACTGATGCCAGTGGAGCGATGCAGATTCCAACAATACCTGCGTTTACAGGAACGTTCAGTACTGTGTCTCCTTCTTTCTTAACCTGGATTCTGGCAACGTTGCCCTTCTTTACCAGGTTCTTCAGCGATGTAAACAGTGCTTCTCCCTTTTCTCCAAAGCCTCTGCCTTTGTCTCCTGAATTTACTGTTTCTTCAATTGCGATGATAGCATCTACTACGCTTCCGTCTGCATCTTCAAGAGCTTTCTTTGCTTCTGCATAAGTAACGCCTGTTCTGTCTTTCACCAGTTCGATCTTTTCCAGTGTAATTTCCATTAGTAAATCCTCCCTTTCAAATTATTCAATAAACATCTTTTCACTTTTTATATTTGAGGCATCCAGATGGTATGCTGCATAGTTCCTGATGAACCTCTGCAGCTGCTTACCTGTGGCCTCTGTCAGTGCTATGTTTTTCAGTTTTTTAAGTGAATTGGATTTAAAATATTTTAATGCATCAATTATACCAAAATCCACACTGTAAATCAATGAATCTGCCGCCGAATTCTCCTGAGCTTCCGCAGCTTTTTCCCGCCTGCATTCCTCGCAAATAGCGCCCCCGTCAGCCACTGACAGGAACACCTTGCCTGCACCTTCCTCAGGTCTCGCAATGGCCTTGCCGCATATGGCACATCTGTCCAGTTTCGGCATAACACCAAGGTAGTTAAAAAGTTTTGTCTGATAAGCCAGAACCAGTGTGCCGAAACCCTTTTCTCTTTCCTCCAGTCCCTGGAAGAAATCCACCAGCAGGTCAAATACCGCAGGCATTGGAACATCCTCCTCCAGCACCTTGCCGGTAAACTCAAGCACATAGGATCCCTGGAAGTATTTATCCAGATTCTCACCTATCCCATAATGGCTTTTTACCACCTCTGCAGAGTCAATGTTATAGCCGCTTCTTCCCTGATGCAGAGTATATCTGCCAAAGGTGAAGTGCTGCAAAGCCAGACTGCTCTTGGTTTTCCCTCTTTCCCCAAGGCTGGTGCCTGCACTTATCTTACCGTAGTCTCTGGTGAACAGCAGGAGCATTCGCCTGTTATATGAAGTTTTCGTCTCTCTAAGGACAATGCCCTGTGTATCTGTTTTCATGTCCGGTCTGCCTTTGCACTCAGGTATGCTTTTCGCCTTAATCTCTATATCCGAAATTCGTTAGTGCGATGTCTGAGTCACGCCAGTTCTCCTTAACCTTAACCCAGGTTTCCAGAAATACCCTGGTGCCCAGCAGCGCCTCTATTTCCTCACGGGCGCTCTTGCCGATACCCTTGAGTTTCCGGCCGCCCTTTCCTATTATCATTCCCTTGTGGGACTTCTTCTCGCAGTATATAACCGCCGAAATTCTGGTTATGTCGTCCTCTTCCACATACCGTTCTATCTCAACAGCTACTCCGTGAGGCACCTCATCCTGAAGATAGAGGAGAACCTTTTCTCTGATTATCTCGCTGACAATGAACCTTGCAGGATGCTCGGTAACAATGTCATCCGGGAAGAACATTGGTCCCTCCTCCATGAATGAAATTGCCGCTTCAATCACCTCATCAACATGTATTCCATCCAGTGCGGATGTTCCCAGTATCCGGTCAAACATATTCAGCTCTTCATATTCCCTGTAAACTCCTGCGAACTCATCAGGTCCCATCTTATCTATCTTATTGATAACCAGAATCTTTGGTGTATCAACGTTCTTCAGCATGTCCACAATGTATTTGTCTCCGGGTCCCTTACTGAGAGCATCGTCCACTATGAAGATAATCGCATCAACTTCCCCAAAGGTGTTGATTGCCGCTTCAGTCATGAATTCACCCAGCTTGTTCCTTGGTTTATGGATCCCCGGCGTATCAATAAAAACCATCTGAACGTCTTCATCGTAATTGGTGTAAATACCTCTGATGGCATTTCTTGTGGTCTGGGGCTTGTCGGTTGTTATTGCTATCTTCTCCCCAAGAATGGCATTGAGAAGTGTGGACTTTCCCACATTCGGTCTGCCTACTATTCCTACAAATCCTGATTTCATTTTTTCTCCTATCTTGTCAGTGAAAGCTCCATCATCACTTCTTCTTCCCTCTGTCTCATGCAGGCCTTATCCTCATCGGTCATGTGATCATACCCCAGCAGATGAAGAATGCTGTGTGTAAACAGATATGCTGTTTCTCTCTCTTCGCTGTGGCCAAACTCCTCCGCTTGCTCACGAATCTTATCCATGCATATAACAACATCTCCAATTGGAATGTCACTCTCGTCTCCGGCGGAAGCCATCTGCTGGCCGTATTCTCTAGCCTCTTCAAGATTTTCAAACATCGGAAATGAAAGCACATCCGTAGGGCTGTCCACCCCTCTGTACTCCCTGTTCATCTCATGGATTTCCTCAAGGGAAACAAAAGAAAGGCTAACCTCCACATTGTCCATCCCAATGCATATTGCCGCAGCCTTTCTTAAAGTTTCCATTAAATTAGCGTCTATTCTTGTTTCGTCGTTAATAAGGATATTCATTTTTTCTCCTGTCCGCTGCGAGGCTGGCATGCCCCGCCGGCTAATCCTATCCGCCTACTCTTCGTCTTTCGGCGGATGAGCTCTGTAATAGTTATCGTATGCGCTGATTACCTTCTTAACCAACTGGTGTCTTACAACATCCACATCCTTAAGATAGCAGAATCCGATTTCTTCCACATTCTTCAGAACTTTGGCGGCCTCTCTAAGTCCGCTGCTCTTTCCTCTTGGAAGGTCTATCTGGGTTACGTCCCCGGTAACAACAACCTTTGAGCCGAATCCCATTCTTGTAAGGAACATCTTCATCTGTTCCGGCGTAGTATTCTGAGCCTCATCCAGGATAATGAAGGAATTGTCCAGGGTTCTGCCTCTCATGTATGCCAGAGGAACAACCTCAATTACTTCCTTTTCCTTTAGCCTCAGGGCGCTTTCTCTTCCCAGCACATCATACAGTGCGTCATAGAGTGGTCTAAGATACGGGTCAACCTTTTCCTGAAGGTCTCCAGGCAGGAATCCCAGTCTCTCTCCCGCTTCAACAGCAGGCCTTGCCAGCACGATTTTCTGCACGTCCTTGTTCTTCAGAGCGTTCACCGCCATGGCAACGGCAATATAGGTTTTACCCGTTCCTGCCGGACCGATTCCGAAGACTATATCACGTCTTCTTATGGTTTCTACGTAACCCTGCTGGCCGATGGTCTTGGCCTTTAGCGGCTTGCCCTCGTGGGTGAAGCAGATAAGGTCTTTGCCGAAGCTGCCCTTTTCCGTTTCCTTGCTGTAGGACACACCCTGATTCTTCAGATCGGTTATGTATTCCACCTTCTGTTCATCCAGCTCCTCCCCTTTTCTCAGGGTCATTATCATTTCCTGCAGAATAGCCTCAGCCTGAGCCGCATTCTCACCCTTCAGAATCAGATTGTTATCCCTCTGAATAATAGCCACACCCAGCTTTTCCTCGATGTTTTTCAGATTGTGATCCATTCCTCCAAACAGTTCATGTCTGTCAATTTCCTCATCAAGTTCTACAGTTATGAAATTTGTTTCCTGGAGCTTTCTGTCCAGGCATGTATCTATGTTTCTGTTCATACTGATATTATATTTTCTCCCAGCCTTTTTTTCAATGGATTGTTGGCAAGCAGCCGCAATACCGCTTTTCCCTCTAAAAAACGGTTTTAGTAATTGGCCACGACTTTTTCAGCGGCTTTTATTCCTTCCACTGCAGCACTCGTGATTCCCCCGGCATATCCCGGACCTTCTCCTGCCGGAATGATTCCCTTTACAGACGCACCATTTCTGGTGATTTCCATGTTCTCGTCTCTAAGGATTCTTACCGGTGAAGAACTTCGTGATTCCACTGCCGTGAGTCTGGCTTCACCATCATCGAAACCCTTCAGCTTCCTCCCGAATTCAGGTACCGCTTCAAGGATAGCTTCTCTCGCAAAAGCAGGAAGGCTGTTTCTGACGGCTCCGCCGCGTTCCCTTCTATCCGCGAACTCCCCATATGTGCATCTCGCCATTCCCCTTTCTGTCCTGTTTTCCCAGGCAAGAGCCTCATATTTCTGCTGGAATGCAATTCCCGCCAGCGGGCTGTCATCACCGAAGTCAGATGTTCTTACATCAACCAGCACTGCGCTGTTGGCAAATTCACCGTCTCTTGCCCTGTTGCTCATGCCGTTAGTGACAGAAGTTCCCGCTTCAGTTGAAGCATTAACCACCTCTCCTCCCGGACACATGCAGAAGGTATATACACCTCTGCCGGCCATCTCGTTTCCGCTGTCTTCCCTGCACCGGTAACTCATCTTGTATTCAGCAGGTCCCAGAATCTCTGCCAGTGATTCATCTCCGTACTGAGCCCTGTTAATTACTGTCTGTGGATGCTCAATTCTGACACCTATTGAGAAAGGCTTCTGCTTCATGTCAAAGCCATCCTCGTAGAGCATCCGAAATGTATCTCTGGCGCTATGCCCTATGGCCAGAATCAGTTTTTCCGTTTCAATTGTATCAATGCTTCCGGCCGCATCTCTAACCTTAACCGCCTTCAGGCTGCCATCAATAACTTCAAGTCCCTCAAGTCTCGTGCTGAATCTGACTTCTCCGCCCATTTCCTCAATCTTATGGCGAAGGTTCTTTACCACTTGTCTCAGTTCATCGGTTCCGATATGAGGTTTATGTTTATAAAGAATGGACGGGTCAGCCCCGGCATCCACAAAGGACTGCAGAACCTTGCGGATTCTTATATCCCTGATTCCCGTGGTAAGCTTGCCATCAGAAAAAGTTCCTGCACCGCCCTCTCCAAACTGAACATTGGATTCAGGATTCGGCGATGCATCTCCCTCTGAATTCCAGAAGCCTTCCACATCTGCCACTCTTTCATCGATTGCCTTGCCCCTTTCAATTACTACAGGTCGCAGCCCTGCCTCTGCCAGAATAAGGGCAGCAAAAATACCGCACGGACCAAATCCTGCAATAACAGGTCTTGATTTCTGCGGCAGAACTGAAGCTTCCGGCGTGAAATACTCCTTTGTTTCAGCTAAAGGAAGATTCAGTGAAGCTTCGCATTCAAAGTCCACAGTGTATACCAGGTTCACATTTGGCTTTTTCCTGGCGTCCACCGACTCTCTTATCACTTCAATATTGCTTACTGCAATAGATGTTCCGCGCCTGCTTAGTTTTCTCCTGATTTTCGCATCAAGTTCTCTCTCAAGAGCCGCCCTGGATATTCCTCCGCCTTCAGCGGCAACCTTTCTCGGATCTATTTTTATTTCACTTATTCTGTATCTCAAATAGCAATCTCCATTTATTTCGAGTAGACAGCATTAATTGCCCTTGCGGCTTTAATTCCTGTCTCCCATGCATTCTGCAGATTATATCCTCCGCATGGCCCCTGACGGTTAATTATTTCCCCTGCAAGGTATAACTCCGGAACCAGGTTTGATTCCATTGTTTCCATGTTTATCTCATCAAGAGCAACCCCGCCGAAAGTGGCCTGGGCATCTCGCCACCCCTTTACTGCCGTTACCTGCAGGCGCCAGTTCTTGATGTTTTCCCCGGCCTGCTGAGCAAGCCTTTCGGTAACAAGTCCGAATCCCGGCATTTTGCCTCTTTCCTTTGCCTTTTCTGCGTGGGCCTCAAACTCCTCAGGCGAAAAGTCCGGTGCCAGATTCACTGAAATCTGGTAATGTTTCATGGCTTCTGCCGGTTTTTCTCCCTCTCCCACCTGAATGTAAGGTGTCAGATTGAATACGCAGATTCCGGACAGACCCCATTCAGTAAACTGTATTTCTCCTGTATCTCCAACCAGAGGCCTTCCATCTCTGAGAAGGGTTACCTCTCCTCTGGCTCTTATTCCCTTAAGTAATGCAAAATCAGCCCCGCTCATTTCAACACCTGTAAGAATCGGATAAACCTTTGTGATTGTATGTCCCAGAGATTTCAGTATTCCATATCCATCACCTGTTGTTCCATACTGTGGAGCGGCTTTTCCGCCCATGGCCATTACAACGTAATCTGCGAAAACCATTTCACTTCCCATAATCATGAAATTTCCCTGATTCGGAACATCTGATTTGAGACGGCTGATAATCTTAACCTCAAATGATGTTTTAATGTCAACATTATCTCCCAGTGCTTCCGTGAGAATTGAAACAACATCTGAAGCCTTGCCGCTGTACGGATAGTATCTTCCCTCTTCATCCTTCCACACTTCAAGACCAAGCTCATTGAAGAAACCGAGTGTCTCCTCATGGCCCTCAGCCTGTTCATTGGTAAGGTTACACCTGCCGCCACCTGTTGCCAGTATCTTGCGACCAAGCTTTTCATTCTTTTCCAGAATGCATATTTTCAGTTCCTTATTAAAAGAAGCAGCCGCAGCAAGTCCTGCTGCGCCGCCTCCTATTATGCAAACATCATATTTCATTGTTTGTCTCCTGAGCTGCTCTCATCTTGTCCACTTCTGCAGCAACCTTCTCTGCTTCTTCTCTGGTAAGACCTATTGTGGTTCTGGCAACAGTCTGAGTAAATTCCTTTTCAAGGGCCTCCTCTTTCTGAGCCTTTATTCTTTCCTGAACCGCCTCTTCGCTTTCGTGAACCTCATCCACAATCCTTACAGCTTCTCTAGGCTTTTTGAATACCTTTACTTCTTCTTCCTTCTTGTCATGAGGCATGTGCAGGCCGAGCTCCACGGAGTTGATTCCCTGCATTACCAGGAAGCCTCCCAGAAGAATAATTACTGATACATATGTTACAAATGGATTTACAAATCCCAGAATGCCCAGAACCGTTGTAATAAGTCCGGTAATGAATGTCGCTCTGAAATTGCCCGGCTTCAGCTCTCTGCTGATTCTTGTTGATGCTTCCAGTCTCAGAAGTCCTGATACCAGAACCCACATTCCGAAAATCATCGGAATGGCTATATCTACTGTAAGCTGATTGAACAGAATCAGTATTCCCAGCAGCAGTGTCAGCAGTGCATCAATCAGAATCCATCCATTGTTGTCTCCCTTGTTATGAACACCTCTGCCTATAAAGTATGCCAGAGCATGGATGACCCCATAAATTGTCATCACCGCGCCCACAACGAAAGCCATGGTCATGAATGTCTGTCCCGGATTTATGAAACAGAACACTCCCGCAGCAATCATCAGTAATCCACTTGCAATTGTTAATCCTCTCATATATATCTATCTCCCGTTTTTACCAGATATCATCGAACTCGTGGCTCTGATATCCATGTTTATTTCTGTTCCTTTTGGTCTCTTTTTCACTCAGGCCTAAAGCCAAAGCTATAATGCCGATGAGAAGGAATGCGCCTCTCAGTTCTCTATTTATTTTTGTAATTAGCTTGCACATGTTAATCCTTTCCGGCAAAAGCCACAGCAGTGATTATAACACAATTATTTTCCCTTGCCCAGCACATTGGCCAGTTCATAAAGATTAGTATCGAACTCCGAAGTAATATCAAGAGCCTTATCCAGATCAAGGGCAACAATCTTCCCCGCCTCAACTCCGATTGCCTTGCTTTCGGAATCGTTATACAGAAGGTTTACTGCCTTTGCAGCCGTAAGACTTGCCAGTCTTCTGTCAGCAAGCGTAGGGCTTCCGCCTCTCTGAATGTATCCCGGAACAACAGTGCGGGCTTCACGGCCTGTCATTTCCTCTAAAGTCTTTGCCAGTTCCTCAGGCTCGAAATCTGCACCTTCAGCCATTACGATAAGACTGTGAACCTTGCCTGACTGCTGTCCTTCCAGAACCCTTCTGCAGATTTCATTTGTGTCTATTGAAACCTCAGGAACCAGAATAACGTCGGCACCTCCTGCAAGTCCTGCATGAAGAGCCAGATCCCCACAGTGACGTCCCATTACTTCAATAATTGTAGTTCTCTCATGTGAAGATGATGTGTCGCGAATGTTTGAAATAAGACCCAGAACTGTATTCACAGCAGTATCGAAGCCGATTGTGTATTCGGTATATGCCAGATCGTTATCTATTGTTCCCGGGACTCCCATTACAGGTATTCCGAGCTTCGAAAGCTCCAACCCACCTCTGAATGAACCGTCACCGCCAATAACGATAAGACCTTCGATTCCGAAAGTGTTCAGGATTTTTGCTCCATGCTCAACCCACCTTCCTTCCATGAATCTGCTGCTTCTAGCTGTCCTCAGCATTGTGCCTCCACGCTGAAGGATGTCTCCAACAGAATGCCAGCCCATGGGCTTAATATCACCATCCAGAAGGCCTTCATAGCCTCTGTCGATTCCATAAACCTCCATGCCAAGATCTATTCCGCATCTTACTGCAGCTCTGATAGCTGCATTCATTCCCGGCGCATCTCCGCCGCTTGTTAATATAGCTATTTTTTTCATGATTTATAATTTCCCTCTCCCACAATATCTATTATCTCTCCTGCAAAACCATCATCAGGTTCAACCCACAGTTCCTCACCGGCTCTGCGGCTTCCACCCTGAGGATAATAAATGATGGCCTGATAATCTCCAGGATGTTTTCTCATAACTTCGCTTATCTGCTCCAGAACCTTATTGTTCTGCTCTTCTATGCTGTGTCTGCCATCTCCCTCAGGAAGTCTGATCTTGATGAAGCCTGCCGGCTGGCGAGCCGGATTTTTTTCCGCCTTGTCTGGTTTTGCAGCAACAGCTTTTGACGACTTCATTTCTTCAATGGAAACAATATTATCAGCCAGCAGCTTAGGCATCTCCCCTTCCTTGAAGTTCAGTTTGCCCTTCACCGCAATAATAGTGTCCTCTTCAATCAGCTGATGGCACCTCTCGTAAACATTCGGGAATACAACCACTTCAACTGTTCCGAACATATCTTCTATATCCACGAAGGACATCATCTTGCCGTTCCTGGTGATCAGGTTTTTCCTGGATGTTATGATTCCCGCCATTGCAGCTTCCATTCCGTCTGTTATATGTCCTGTATAGCCTTCTTCTTCAGCTGCCAGAACTTCAGCCAGATCCTTTGATGTTACTGAAACATTGCGGCGGATTATCTCTGAGTAGTCATCCAACGGATGAGCTGTCAGATATACTCCCAGCATTTCCTTTTCCTGAGCCAGCAGAATGTCGTTATCGAAGTTTCTGATATCCGGCAGCTTGTTTGTGCTGCTTTCTTCAAGCACCTCTGCATTTGTATCAAACAGAGTGATCTGTCCTGCCAAATTGTTTCTGGCTCTGCTCTGTGCTGAATCCAGCAGGGACTCATATACAGCCATGTGAGCAGCCCTGTTCTTACCCAGGCAGTCCATTGCTCCTGACTTGATAAGACTTTCAACAGCCTTCTTGTTTACTTTATGAATATCCAGATTCTCCACGAATCTGAAAATGTCAGCCGGTTTTCCCTTCTCTTCACGGGCGGCGATGATTGCTCCAATCGGTCCCTCTCCCAGGTTTTTTATCCCCATGAGTCCAAATCTGATCTTGCCATGTTCATGATTCACATCATCTGCATCATAAACAACGGTGAATTTCTTACCGCTTTCGTTAACATCCGGCGGCAGAACCTCAATGCCCATATCCTTACAGTTTCTGATGTACAGGGACATGGCCTTGGAATCACCCATCACGGAAGTCATGAGAGCCGCCATGAATTCAACCGGATAGTGGGCCTTCAGATATCCCGTCTCGTATGCCAGCACCGCATAGGCTGCAGCATGGGACTTGTTGAAGGCATATTCCGCGAAGGAAATCATCTGGTTAAAGATTTCATCTGCCGCTTCACCGGAAATACCGTTCTTAATGCAGCCCTCCTTGAAGATGGCCTGTTCCTTCATCATGACATCCATCTTCTTCTTGGACATGGCACGTCTTACAAGGTCTGATCTCCCGTAGGAATATCCGCCAAGATCTCTTACAATCTGCATTACCTGCTCCTGGTAAACCATGCAGCCGTAGGTTACTCCCAGAATAGGCCTGAGAGCCTCGTCCACATACTTCACGTGATCAGGGTTCTTCTTATTTTCAATGTATGTTGGAATCGAAGCCATTGGGCCCGGACGATATAGCGCAATTCCCGCAACTATATCTTCGAAGCAGTCAGGCTTCAGGTTTTTCATGAAGGATGTCATTCCGCCGCTTTCAAGCTGGAATATGCCCTGAGTATTTCCTTTGGCAATTGTCTCGTATACAGCCGGATCATCGTATTCCATCCTGGAAAAATCCAGTTCCACTCCGTGGTTTTCCTTGATCATTTCCAGAGCATCTCTGATGATGGTCAGGTTTCTAAGACCCAGGAAGTCCATCTTCAGAAGTCCCAGCTCCTCGATGGTTGTCATATTGAACTGGGTGGACAGACCCTTGTCCGCTCTGAACAGCGGCACATATTCATCCAGCGGAAGTTTGGAGATTACAACGCCGGCAGCATGGGTTGATGCATGGCGAGGCATTCCTTCAACCGCCTTTGACATGTCAATAACCTTACGAACGTTTTCGTCTGAATCATACATGTTCTTCAGGTCAGGACTGGTTTCCAGTGCCTTCTCAATGGTCATCTTAAGGCTGAACGGTATTGCCTTTGCGATGGCATCCGTCTCCTGGTAGCTCACATTCAGCACACGGCCCACGTCTCTTACTGCGGCCTTAGCCTTGAGAGTACCGAAGGTAATAATCTGTGACACATTGTCTGCGCCGTATTTCTCTGTAACGTAATCGATAACCTCGCCACGTCTCTCATAGCAGAAGTCGATATCTATATCCGGCATGCTGACTCTCTCAGGATTCAGGAATCTTTCAAAAATCAGACCGTATTTAATTGGATCGATGTCTGTAATCTTCAGGCAATATGCAACGATGGAACCTGCAGCGGAACCTCTTCCCGGTCCCACCATGATATTCTGGCTCTTGGCATAGTTAATGAAATCCCAGACTATAAGGAAATATTCCACATAACCCATGTTTTCGATGGTAGACAGTTCGTAATCCAGTCGCTGCTGCAGCAATGCAAAATCGGCCTCGGACTTTCCTGCATATCTCTCAGCAAGTCCATCCTGGCAGAGCCTTCTCAGATAATCACTGTTTGTCATTCCATCAGGTGCATTAAACTCTGGCAGATGAAGCTCACCGAACGTGAATGTAACATTGCACTGCTCAGCAATTTTCGCCGTGTTATCTATTGCCTCAGGAATGTTGGAGAAGATTTTGCGCATCTCATCCTCTGACTTCAGATAGAACTGGTCATTGGCGAAACGCATGCGGTTTTCTTCATCGATGGTGGTTGCTGTCTGGATGCACATGAGCACATCCTGCGCCGCCGCATCCTCCTGACGTACATAATGAACGTCATTTGTTGCAACAAACGGTATTCCTGTATCTTCATGAAGTCTCTTCATGTCAGGTAGAATACGGGCCTCTTCTTCAAGGCCCTGATCCTGTAGTTCCAGATAGTAATTGCCCTCACCGAAAATCTCCAGCATCTCCAGAGCTTCCTTCTTGGCCCCCTCATAGTTACCGTTAAGAAGATGCCTCTGGACATCACCTGCCAGACATGCCGACAGCGCAATAAGTCCTCCGGAATATTTCCGCAGAACCCCTTTATCTATACGCGGCTTATAGTAAAAGCCGTTTCTATAACCCTCAGAAACAATCTTCATGAGGTTTTTGTATCCGTCATTATTTTTTGCAAGCAAAACCAGGTGTCCCATGTACTTGTCCTTGTCCGCTTCCATGTCGAAGCGGGTTCTGGCAGCTGTGTACACCTCACACCCTATAATCGGTTTTATCCCCGCATCATTACATGCACGATAAAAATCAATAACGCCAAACATGACCCCGTGGTCAGTAATTGCCAGGGAGTCCATGCCCAGTTCCTTTGCCCGTGCAACAACGTCTTTTATGCGTGCCGCACCGTCCAGAAGACTATATTCAGTATGTACATGCAAATGTGTAAAAGCCATACACAAATTATACCATAAACCCCCTTTTATTTTCAGTTAAAATAATATATATTATTGGGTATGAGAAAAGTACTAATCATCATTGCCGCAGTGGTGGCAGCGCTGCTTGTTATTGCCGGCATTTTAACAATTTCATATACACATTCTGATGATTTTACCTCGGATACTTTCTCGGAAGGCACTATAATCAATGGTGTTAACTGCTCAGGTCTGGATTATGATCAGGCGGCAGATGAAATCAGCAATGCATGGAACCAGAAGACCGTGGTAGTTCAGGGAAAACTGGGCGAAAAGCTGGATTCATACACTGATTTTGATTGCAGCTATGACATTAAGGATCAGCTGAAAAATGTTAAGTCCGACCACCTGATTTCAGCAGCCATCAACCACTATATCCACCTTCCATTCAATGCGACCATTGCCATGAAGGTTAAGAACTGCGGAAATGACTTTGCTGACAGAGTAAAAAATTCCAGCTTCCTGACACACGGATCAATTGTTGAAACTCAGGATGCCTATGTCGATCTTGATGACCCTTCTTTCCCTATTATCCCTGAGGTATACGGAAACAAGGTAAATGAGAAGGCATATCTGGAAGATGTGCTCATGGCTATTTCCACAGGAAACTTCCTGTTCCAGTTTGACGAGGATGCATACAGATCAATTCCTGAGGTTAAGGCTGAGGATAAAGAGCTTCAGAATTACCGTAAGTTCTGCCAGAAATATCTGGGGCAGAAGATCGGATATAAATTTGGAGATAAAAGCTTTACTTTGACAGCTGCCCAACTGAGAGACCTGATGATGGATGACCTGTCGGGAAAGCCTGATCCGGACAAAGTATATAAGTTTGCAGAAAAGCTGAAGAAGGACTACGACGTTGAGGAGAAGGAATTTACTTCTCTTACAGGCAAGACCTTCAAGATCAGCGGTGGCGGCGCACAGTGGCTCATTGATGCAGAGGGTGAAGCAACTCAGCTTGCAGCAGATATCTCCTCCCACAAGAATGTAAACAGAGAGCCTGTATATCTTCAGAAGGGTACAGGAGAATACTCCAGAACTCTGGAACTGGGCAACACATATATCGATGTAGATATCACCAGACAGCACGTTGTCTACTTCGAAAAAGGCAAGAAGAAATTCGAAACAGATTGCGTAACAGGATGCTGGGCTGCAGGGCACAACACCCCAACCGGTGTTTATAGCATCAACAGCAAAGGCAGAAATATCATTCTGAGAAGCGGTGGAAAGAAGAAGGATCCTGGTTACTACGAAAGCTTCGTTTCCTACTGGATGCCGTTCCTTGGTAACAACTACGGACTGCATGATGCCAGCTGGAGATCAAACTTCGGCGGTGACATATACAAGTATTCCGGCAGCCACGGTTGTGTAAACCTCCCTCCTGCAAAAGCAGGCCAGCTCTATAACATGGTCTCTGTTGGAACAACAGTAATAATCCACAATTAACTTCAAAACAAAAACGCTGGGAGAAATCTCCCAGCGTTATTATTTTACCTGTCTTCAGGCTATCTGCGCTTGTTGCCCTGCCCTTTAACCTTGATTGTGTTCTTTCTGTTTTCTGCCTCCTGCGCTTCGCGGCGCTGAGAAGCCTTGTTTCTTCCAACAATCCAGACAACATATACGATGGCTGAAGCTATCAGAATGATAACAGTGGTTTTAGTATCATTCATGAATCCAAAGACCTTGCCGAAGATTATTACTCCGATAATAAATGCCCAGAAATATATGAATTTTCCTATTACGTCTCCGCCCATGCTATCCTCCTACTTCAGTTTCATAACAAGCTCACCGGCCTGAACCTGCTGACCTGCTTCAATAAAGATTTTATCCACTGCTCCCTTGGCGCCTGCCAGGATGTTTGTTTCCATCTTCATAGCTTCAATGACTGCCACCGGCTGTCCCTCTGAAACAGCATCCCCTTCCTTAACCAGAACCTTGATGATGTTTCCAGGAATGTTTGCTCCGATTTCAGTAGGATCGTCTTCATTGGCCATTACTGTCTTTGCAGATGACTCTGATGCCTTAGCAGCCTGGTCCTTGATTCTGACAGCACTTCTGTTGCCGTTAACTTCGAAGATAACATCTCTGTAACCATCCTCATCTGTTTCTCTGGCATTGGAAAGCCTGATAACAAGTTCTCTGCCCTCTCTGACCTTGACTTCGCATGTCTCGCCTTCTGAAAGTCCGTGGAAGAAGATATCCGATCCCATGTATCTGAACTTACCCTGCTTCTTCTGTGAAACCAGGAAATCCTCGTACACCTTTGGATAGAGTGCATATGACAGCACTTCCTGATCAGTTCCTTCAAGGCCGAAGTTGTCACGAAGGCCCTTTCTGATCCATTCGAAATCCTCATCCTCAAGAAGTTCTCCCGGTCTGCATGTAATTGGCTTCCTGCCGTGAAGAACCAGCTTCTGCAGCTTTTCAGGGAATCCTCCCACAGGCTGTCCCATCATTCCCTCAAAGAATGAAACTATGGAATCAGGGAAATCCATGTTAGCGGCCTTTTCGTAGATATTATCAGGTGTCAGATCATTCTGAACCATGAATATTGCCATGTCCCCAACAGCCTTGGATGACGGAGTTACCTTTACGATGTCTCCCAGCATCTCGTTAACTGTCTTGTACATTTCCTTAACATCCTTGAACTTATGTCCAAGTCCGAAGGACTCAACCTGTGATTTCAGGTTGGAGTACTGTCCTCCAGGCATTTCATATTTATAGATTTCAGCAGAACCGGTTACCATGTCTGATTCGAACTGCTTGTAAACAGGTCTTACTGCTGCCCAGTAATCTGAGATTTCCTGAATTCCGTCAATGCCGATTCCGGTGTCTCTCTGCGCTCCCTCAAGAGCAGCAACAATGGAATTCAGTGCCGGCTGTGATGTGAGTCCTGACATGCTGTTGAATGCAGCATCCACAATGTCGCATCCTGCATTTGCAGCCATCATCAGAGTTGCAACGCCATTACCTGAAGTGTCATGAGTATGGAGATGAATTGGAATGCCTATCTCCTGCTTCAGTTCTTCAATGAGAACCTTGGCTGCCATTGGCTTTAGCAGTCCGGCCATGTCCTTGATGCCCAGAATGTGAGTTCCGCGGCGTTCAAGTTCCTTTGCCATATCCACATAGTACTTCAGATTGTATTTGGTTCTGGACTTGTCCAGAATATCTCCTGTGTAACAGATGCAGGCTTCAGCAACCTTGCCCTGATTAAGTGTTTCATCAAGAGCAACCTCCATTCCCTGAACCCAGTTCAGTGAGTCGAAGATTCTGAATACATCGATGCCTGCCTTTGCACTTTCCTTAACGAAGCTGCGGATAACATTATCCGGATAGTTCTTGTATCCTACTGCATTAGCTCCACGTATAAGCATCTGGAACATTACATTAGGAATCTTCTCTCTCAGTGTCTCCAGTCTTTCCCAAGGTGATTCTCCCAGGAATCTGTAGGCAGTATCGAATGTGGCTCCACCCCACATTTCAAGTGAGAACAGATCCTTGCCGTACATTGCAACTGCAGGAGCGATTCTCTCCATGTCCACGGTTCTTACCCTGGTAGCCATCAGGGACTGCTGTGCGTCTCTCATGGTTGTATCTGTAATAAGCAGCTTGTTCTGCTTCTTAACCCACTCTGCAACTCCTTCAGGACCCTTGGCATCCAGAATCTGCTTCGTTCCCTTGAGCTTATCGATTTCTGACTGCTTGAACTTAGGAAATACAGGCTTGTCGAACTGAGGCTTTATGCCTTTGTTGCCGTTAACATATTTGTCGCCCAGGTACTTGAGAATCTGGAATTCGGAACCAGTCTTAGGTTTGGACAGCATCAGATCAGGATTAGCCTCTATGAAGCCTGTGTCACATGTTCCATTTCTGAACTGCTCATGGTTCAGAACGTTCAGAAGGAATGTTCTGTTTGACTTAACCCCCTGGATCTTCAGCTCCTTAAGAGCTCTGGCCGCCTTGTTTGCAGCATCCTCCCAGCTTCTTGACCAGGCAGTTACCTTAACCAGCAGGCTGTCATAGTACGGTGAAATCTCAGCACCGGCCTGTGCATTACCTGCATCCAGTCTGATTCCATATCCGCCAGGTGAAATATATCTTGTGATAATACCCGTATCCGGCATGAAGTCATTCATAGGGTCTTCAGTAGTAAGTCTGCACTGTATTGCATAACCTCTAGGCCTGATGTCCCTCTGTCTGATATTGATTTCAGGTGAATTCAGTTTCAGTCCCTCTGCAATGAGAATCTGTGACTGAACCAGGTCGATGCCTGTTGTCATTTCAGTTACAGTATGTTCAACCTGAATTCTAGGATTCATTTCTATGAAATAGTAGTTTTCATCCTTATCGATAAGGAATTCCACTGTTCCGGCGCTCTTGTAGTCCACTGCCTTTGCAATCTTGATTGCGTCTGCACAGAGTTTCTCTCTCAGTTCCTTGCTGATTGAAAGTGCAGGAGTAAACTCAACAACCTTCTGGTGTCTTCTCTGGATTGAGCAGTCACGTTCACCAAGGTGTACAACATTTCCATAGTTGTCTCCCAGCACCTGAACTTCAATGTGCTTAGGATTATCAATATATTTTTCAATAAAGATATCGTCGTTACCAAATGCCTTTGCAGCTTCTGACTTGGCACTTTCAAACTGCGCCTCCAGTTCGCCGGCCTTTCTGACAATTCTCATGCCTCTTCCGCCACCGCCGCCTGCAGCCTTAAGCATTACAGGGTAACCACATTCTCTGGCAAACTTTCTGGCTGTCTTAACATCAGGAATTGTCTCTGCATTTCCCGGAATTGTAGGCACGCCAACTGACTTGGCGATAATCTTGGATTTAACCTTGTCACCAAGCTGATCCATCATGTGATAGTCAGGACCTATGAATACGATACCCGCATCTTCACATGCTTTTGCAAAATCTGTATTTTCTGCCAGGAATCCGTATCCCGGATGGATTGCATCAATACCTTTTGCTTTTGCGAGTTCTATTATTTCGTCTATTGCAAGGTAAGCGTCAACAGGAGCCTTGCCCTTGCCAATCTGGTAAGACTGGTCAGCCTTGGTTCTGAACAGTGTATTCTTATCTTCTTCCGAATAGATTGCTACACTTCTGATGCCCAGTTCCTTGCAGGCTCTGAATATTCTGATGGCTATTTCACCACGGTTTGCTACCAGAACACGCTTGAATTTTTTCTCATTTGCCATTGCTGCTTTTACCTTTCTATATACTAAAAAACTGATGTCATATTTTACCACATTAAAGCAGTTTTGTCATCTGTTTTTTCATGATTACATCCACATGCGGATATGGAATTTCTATTCCAGCCTTGTCGAATTCCTTCTTCACTGTTTCATTCAGATAATAGTTGGCATCCCACTGATCGCCTTCTTTACAGTAAGCCAGACATTCCAGCACCAGGCCACTGTCTTCATGCTTAAGTACTCCAATCCAGGGTTCTCTTTCCATGGAGATAAGAGGTCCATCTTCGCATATTCTGTAGAGTATTTCCTTTGCCTTGTCTATGTCTGAATCATATGAAATATTAAAGAAGCAATCCACCCTTCTCAGTTCCTGATTTGATTCGTTATATACAACTGATGTATTAATCAGACCGTTTGGAATGGTAACTGTTCTGTAATCCAGCGTCCGAAGTGTTGTCAGGAACAGGTCAATGTGCTCTACCCTTCCTCTGTCTTCATTTACACTAATAAGGTCTCCCTCTTTGAAAGGATGTGTGACTATAATCATGAAACCGCCGGCGATGTTTGCCAGTGAGTCCCTAAGTGCCAGTGCAAGTGCAGCACCTGCAGCACCCAGAACAGCAACGATGGTTGACATCTGAACTCCCAGCATTTGCAGGATAATTGCAACAAGTATAGTTATGCATGCCACCTTAACGGCGTTAATGCAGAACTTTACAAATGCATTGTCTACTCGCTCGCTTTTCTGCAGTACCCGTTTTAAAATAAAGGTGATAATTAATGTCCCGATTATTCCTCCAACCAGAGCGCATATCAGGTTAATGAAAAACACCCATGCCGGTCCCAGGTTTGCTATAGGTTGAAATATACCCATTATTCGTAACGTTCCTTTCTGGCGTTTCTGCGCCTATCCAGCTCGCTGAGAATCTTCTTTCTGAGTCTGATATCATCCGGTACTATCTCAACTAATTCATCGTCATCTATAAACTCAAGTGCCTCCTCAAGAGTAAATACCCTTGCAGGTGAAAGCTTGATGTTGTCATCACTTCCCGCAGCACGCATGTTGGTCTGCTTCTTTTCCTTGCAAGGATTCACAACCATGTCATCCCCTCTGGAATTCATTCCCACAATCATTCCCTCGTAAACATGCACCTGAGGTTCAACAAACATCTGCACACGTTCCTGAATGTTGAATATTGCATATGGTGTTGT
>JAKSSH010000110.1 GCA_024403155.1 Clostridia bacterium
CATAGAAGCACGGGAATTTATCATTGCACTCCCGGAAGAATACACACAGTTTGAATCTGCACTTGCGGTGTAAATCAAAAAGTGTAATCAAATTCAAGCAAATGTAATCAAATTAAGTCAGAAAGGCTGGGGATTCAGCCGTCCTCTGAAAACGGCGGAACCCCAGTAATCTCAAAGAAAAACGATGCCCGAAGGCATCGCTCGTATTGGTAGTCCCACGGGGAGTCGAACCCCGGATTCCAGCGTGAGAGGCTAGCGTCTTGACCACTTGACCATGAGACCATATTAATTGCTTGCCGCAAGGCACATTATAGCATAAGTTTCTCGCAGATGTAAAGATTTTGTGATATACTAATCCAGTTAAAGGAGATATAGAATAATGAAGAATATTATTATCACCGGCGGACCTACAAATGAATACATTGACGAGGTAATGAAAATCACCAACATGTCAACAGGCAGCCTTTCCATAGCACTGAGCAAGTGCTTCCTGGGAGCGGGCTACAGGGTTTTCGCTATATTTAATCATAGTGTAAGTACAGAAAAAATCGAAGTGATGATGGCAGAGCAGGGAATCGATGCTGATGCCTTCAGACACTACGGCGTTGAAACCACGGAAGACATGATAAATGCTTTTAAGCAGGTTAAGGCCGACATGGACAAGTCTGGTTTTGCATGCGACGCGGTAATCCACGCAGCAGCGGTTGGAGATTACAAGGGTGAGTTCTCATTCCTGCTAGAAGATCTGGCAGAGGAACTTTTCGTAGCAAAGGACAGTGCAAAATCAGCCGCAGACTTTCTGGCAATCATGGAGAATCCCAAGTGCAAGTTAAATGACGACACCAAGATTTCCAGCTACCAGAAGAATCTGACAGCCAAGCTGACACTGACACCGAAGGTTATTGCAAGTCTGAGAGAGTGGTTTCCTGAAAGCCTGCTTGTTGGATGCAAGCTGCTGGAAGGCGTAACAAAGGAAGAGTTGTACAGCGTGGCAACACGCCTTGCTGCAAAGAACAGAATGGATTATATCCTGGCGAATGACCTGGCTGACCTGCGCCACGGACAGATGACAAGACATCTGTGCACAGCTGAAGGCTTCACAGGAATTGAACTGGCTACGCCAGAAGACATATTTAAATTTGTAGACAGTAAAGTTAAATAGGAGATAAGATGATCAGATACGAAAGCACTAGAGGAAGTCAGAATTACAAAACAGCTGCACAGGCAGTTATTCAGGGAATCGCTGAAGACAAGGGACTGTATGTTCCCCACGAAATTCCTAAACTGCCGAAGACCATCGAAGAAATGGTTGGCATGAGCTATAAGGAAGTAGCGTTCAACATTATCAAGACTTTCTTTGATGACTACACAGATGAAGAAATGAAATATTGCACTGACGGTGCATATGACAGCAAGTTTGAAGAGAAGGAAATCGTTCCGGTTAAGGAAGCCGGCGGAGCATATTTCCTGGAGCTTTATCATGGCAAGACTGCAGCCTTCAAGGATATGGCTCTGTCGATTCTGCCATACCTGCTGACAACAGCTACAAAGAAGGAAAACGAAGACAAGAAAATCTGTATTCTCACTGCAACATCCGGGGACACAGGAAAGGCTGCCCTTGAAGGCTTCGCTGATGTGCCGGGAACGGAGATTATCGTTTTCTTCCCTAACCAGGGAGTAAGTGAAGTCCAGGAACGCCAGATGATCACTCAGGAGGGCGACAACACTCACGTGTTCGCAATTGAGGGAAACTTTGACGATGCACAGACAGGAGTAAAGAAGATCTTCAACGATGCAGAATTCGCAGATAAGCTGTCCGGCATGGGCTGCAAGCTTTCAAGTGCGAACTCCATCAACATCGGACGTCTGGTTCCGCAGGTTGCATACTATGTATGGGGATACGTTCAGCTGGTTAAGCAGGGCGTTATCAAGGCAGGAGATCCGGTCAACATCTGTGTACCAACAGGAAACTTCGGAAACATTCTGGCGGCATACTACGCAGGAGAAATGGGAATACCTGTTAAGCAGTTCATCTGTGCTTCGAACAAGAACCGGGTTCTCACAGATTTCTTCCAGACAGGCGTGTACAGCACAAAGCGTGAGTTCTATCTTACAAATTCACCTTCAATGGACATCCTTATTTCCAGCAATCTGGAGAGACTGCTGTACCATCTGGCAGGAAACAATGGAGAAGAAATCAGCAGGCTGATGGAAGCTCTGGAGACAGAAAAACAGTACAAGGTTTCAGATGAAATCCGTGAAGGAATGAAGAAATTCTGGGGCGGTACTGCAACAGTTGAAGAAACAAATGCCACAATAGGCGAAATGTATAATGAAAAAGGCTATCTGATGGACACTCACACTGCTGTAGGCTACAAGGTATATCATGATTATGTGGCTGAAACAGGTGATGATACGCCTACACTGATTGCATCAACTGCAAGCGCTTACAAGTTCGCTGAGTCAGTTGCAAAATCAATCGGACTGGGTGAGGAAGAAAATGGATTCAGATACGTTGATGCAGTTGCAAAGGCCACCGGCGTTCGCGTGCCGAAGGCTCTGAAGGATCTGGATAAACGTGAAATCCGCCACAAGGGCGTAATCGAAGTACCGCAGATGATCCAAGTTGTTGAAGAAAGTGTAAAATGATGAAGAGATTAACAAGATGTTTTCTGGTAGTAATGATTGGAATGTTATGTCTTGCTTTTGCAGGATGTGGTGCCGAAACACAGGCAACTCTCGAAGACATAGCAGCTTCCGACGGAGACATTACCAAGACAATAAAAGAACAGATCACAGTTCCCGCAGGAATGACCGCTACAGTGGAGTTCTCAGGTGACAGCTTCGATATCGTTTATACATACGATGATTCCATTTCAGAAGAGGATGCAAAAGCTCTGACCGCTGCTTTTGAATCCAATTCCGAGGGTGTGAAGGCAAACTGTACAGAAGCAATTTCCGCTCTGGAGCAGCAGACCGAAATCACAGGAATTACCGGTACAATTCTGTTCAAGAATTCTAACGGGGAAGAACTCTGGAACTGTACCTGCCCGGAGCAGTAATATGTCTTGATTAACTCGGAAGTATTTGTTATAGTATACAAGTGCCTCGGTCTGAGGCACTTTAATATGAATATATGAATTAATTGGACGCGGAGGATTGACCGAGTGGCTAAGGAGCTCGCCTGGAAAGCGAGTAGGGTGTAACAGCCTCGTGGGTTCGAGTCCCATGTCCTCCGCCATGATTTAGGCCCTGAAAACCTTGAAATTTCAACGGTTTCAGGGCTTTTTCGTGCCC
>JAKSSH010000111.1 GCA_024403155.1 Clostridia bacterium
TCTGGTACAGGTCATAGATGACTGATTTCAGTGTTCCGGACTCTATACAGGAGACCATATTTGTGTATTTCCCCATGCAGTTAAGCTCGTCGTAAACGTATGCATTAATCTTCTTGCCATCAAAGGATATTCTCTTGAAATACAGGTCATTTTTCTGGGTGATCGCTATGAAATCCAGAGCCTTTTCAAGCATTTTTTTATCCTTGACCCTGATCTCTTTTCCTTTTTCCGCTTCCTTGACGGTCATGCCTTCAACAAGAGTGGATTTCTTAAGTTCCGATACCACTTCTATGACCTTGCCTTCTCTATCTGTTACCACGTATTTCTTTCCAAACAGGAATTGTGCAGTGCACTTTTTTTCCTTTATGGTTATTTCAATTTCAGATGGCAGTTTTCTTGAAACCTTTACCTCCTTGATGTAAAGGTTCTGCTTGATTCTGTGCTTAACCAGAAGCGGATGCACGTCAAAAACGCTCTCCCCTATTTCAATCTGGGAAAGGTGAATAATTTCCTCATCGGTTATCTCTTCATTTCCTATCACCGCAACACCTGTCACGTCAAAACAATCCAGATGTGCAACCAGGATTCCGGCGACAACCAGAGCCGCTATAATAAGCAAAACCAGAAACGGATGCTTTTTTCTACGCTTTTTTCTTGGCTGTTCAGTCATTTATGTAGTCCTCAAGAATTGAGTCGCAAATAATCTTAGTAGCCTCTCTCTGACCGCATTTACTGCTTGCTTGTGCCATTTCCTCCAGTTTTTCCTTATTTCCCATGAATTCATAGATTTTGTCAATGAGCATCTGATCTTCCAGATCCTTCTCCTCAATTATCTTCGCTCCACCCTTCTCAGCAACTGCCAGAGCATTGTAGTACTGATGGTTTCCTGTAACCATAGGAGACGGAATAAAAATTGCCGGTGCACCGCTTACAGTGGCCTCTGCCACAGTAAGTGCTCCGCTTCTTGATACAACAAGGTCCGCCGCCTTCAGATATGAAGCCATATCTCTAATGAATTCTATGATGTTAATGTTGTCGGCAAGTTCCAGGCCCTCTTCCTTAAAGGATTCCATGATTGCAGCATAATAGTAACTGCCGGCTCCCAGAACAACCCTGACACCCTCTTTACCGTTAAACTCTTTGATTACGCTGAGCATGGCCTTGTTCACTCTGCCCGCTCCCTGGCTTCCGCCAAATGCCAGCAGAACGAACTCATCTCTGCCAAAGTCCAGCTTTTCCCTGGCTTCAGCCTTGCTTCCTGTCATGAACTCGTCTCTAACAGGGTTTCCGGTAACAACCAGTTTGTCCTGTGACTTGAAGAATTCTTCTGCTTTTGCAAAACCCAGAAATACCTTTCTCACCTTCTTTTCAAGAAGCTTGTTGGTTACTCCCGGAAAGGCATTCTGCTCATGTATGTATGTTGGAATACCCATTGCCTGAGCTGTCTTAACTGTTGGAGCGCTGGCGTATCCCCCTGTACCTACAACAAAATCAGGGGCAAAGTCCCTGATGATTTTTTTTGCCTGGGCATTCCCCTTCATGAGCTTTCTGATTACCTCGATGTTCTTCAGAGGATTCTTCCTGTTGAATCCTGCAACGGTAATCAGTTCTATGTCATATCCTCTTTCAGGCACCAGCTTCTTCTCAAGGCCTCTTTCAGCCCCTACGAAGAGAATCTCTGCCTGAGGATCTCTCTTCTTTATTTCATCTGCTATGGCTATTGCCGGGTATATATGACCTCCGGTTCCCCCGCCTGTCATTATTACTTTCATCTTCTTCTCCTTTAGCATCCTTAGGAACATGTCTGGATATGTTCAGCACAATTCCCGACATGAACATGAATATCATAAGGGCGTTTCCCCCATAGCTTACAAACGGCAGATTCACACCGGTTGCAGGCATTGATGAGGTTACAACCGCAATGTTCAGAATTACCTGAATTGCCACCATGAGTATAGCTCCGGATGCCAGCAGCAGTCCGAACTGATCATCACATCTTAAGGCTACTCTTGCTCCACGCCAGATAAACAGGCTGTAGAGTACCAGCAGTACCAGAATTCCTATGAATCCCGTTTCCTCTCCGATTATCGCCAGGATAAAGTCGTTGTGAGGATATGGCAGGTAAAGACTCTTAGTTACGCTCTTACCAAGTCCTACACCAAACAGTCCTCCCGAACCCAGAGCCTGAAGGCCCTGTACTATCTGATAGCCGCTTGTGGCTTCGTAATCAAACGGATGAGTGAAGGTGGTGAATCGTTCCATCCAGTAACCACCCTTTATGAAAATCAGTGCCAGAATACCAAGCACTCCTGCTATTCCGACTCCAAACACGTAGCTCCATTTCATTCCTGCAACCAGCAGCATAACCACTACTATTCCGCAGAGAGTTATTGCTGTTGACAGGTTTGGCTGTTTAACAATGAGAGCCGCGAAGACAATCATTACAAAAAGTACCGGAAGCACTCCCCTTGTAAGGTTATCTATCTTCTTTGGGTTGTTGCCGAAGAACCAGGCAATAAAGAAAATCATCCCCATCTTGGCTATTTCTCCGGGCATGATGGTGATAGGTCCAAGCTTGATCCATCTGGTTGCATCGTTTGCCGATGAACCCAGTGGAGTCAGTACCAGAACCAGGAGGATAAAGCAAATCAGAAGAGCTACCATGATGAGATTTCTGTTGTTATACTTTCTATAATCCACCAGTGCGCCGAAGCACATAAGTATTATTCCCAGAAGAACCCAGAAACCATCACGAATCAGATAGTAGAAGGGATTGCCGCTTTCGCTGATTGAGAAATAATAACTGGCGCTGAACACCATAAGCAACCCATAGAAAGCCAGTATCAGAGTTAAGGTCAGCAGAAAGAAGTCAACCTCTTTAAGCTGCAGTATTACATTCCCCAGAAAGGATGTGTTTTTTCTGTTTAGAGTTTCAGAGCGCATTCCTTAAAGTGGTCCCCTCTCTGTTCAAAGTTTTCGTACATATCCCAGCTGGCGCATGCAGGTGAAAGCAGAACAACATCTCCCGGTTTTGCCATCTCATATGCCAGCTTAACGCATTCTTCCATGTCAGATGCATCTGCAATGTTTGTGAAGCCCCTGGCTTCAGCGGCAGCTCTGATCTTAGGTGCTGTAACACCAATAAGAAGCAGTTCCTTGACTCTGCCTTCAAATGCATCGATAAACTCATCATATTCTGAACCCTTGTCATAGCCTCCGGCTATAAGGATTATGTTCTCTTTCATTGCCTCAATGGCCTTGATTGCCGCATC
>JAKSSH010000112.1 GCA_024403155.1 Clostridia bacterium
CACTGTAAACCAGCAGCAGGAAATTCTGCTTTCTGTAGTGAGGTCTTTTCTCTCTAATACTGTAAACTAGAGCTACGGCTGTTGCCGCCAGCAGATATGACAGATTTATAACAGGATTCAGTGCAAACAGCGGACCTCTCACGTAGCATCCGTCCACGACTGTAAACACCCATCCGTTTAAAGGTGCTGTTATAGCAAGCAGGAACATGACTGCTGAAGGAAGTATCAGCAATCCTTTATATACCCTTTCTTTTGTGGTCTTAGGATTAACGAATTTTACCTGAAGAGATTCCAGACAGAAAAGCATCCAGAAGATTACACCTACCGTGGTGAATATGAAATATATGACATTTATCAGCATGTTCACCGGCGTGGAGGCTATGCCGTCCAGCAGAGCTGACAGAGCATCAGTCACCAGCACAATTACGCAGGACATATAAACCAGCGTCATTCTGAAGCTTATATTTGACTTTTGCCTTCTGCGTTTTCCCAGCATTGCCACGTAGAGCATGCATATTACCATGATACACAGAAAATGCATTTCTATTACAAATGTATCATCAATAAAAGTAAAATTGTTCATAGCCATCACCTACCGAAATCATCAGCCTGCCTTTTTTAGTGCTATTGTCTACCTTAACGTGAGCCATAAAATCTAACCTTCAGAGAATATCTCAAGCACAACAGCGGCCATGGTGCCTACTTCCCCAGAGGTTTCTTCTGCAAAAGCAGTCTCGTAGTTTATAACCGAAAACCCAGTTATGCATATTGTCACTATTAATAATATAAATAATAGTTTCTTTTTCATATGTCACTTTTCGCTTGTATTCTTCCATGGACATCGCTTTTGATCAGCTCATAAATCACTGAGAACAGCGGAATACAGATCATAATGCCCAGAATCCCTCCGAAGGCTCCGCCCACAACAACCGCCAGCAGAGTCCATATTGCCGGAAGTCCAACTGATTTTCCCACAACATTCGGATAAATGACATGCCCTTCAAACTGCTGAATTACAATGAAAATAACTATGAAGATGATCGCTTTCTTCGCGCTGACTGTAACAACCAGCAGCAGTCCGAATATGCAACCAATAAACGCTCCAACAATCGGGATCAGAGACGTTGCCCCGATTACGATGCCGATAGTTGCCGCATACGGAAGTCTTGTTATGAACATTACTACAGCAAACATCGAACCTATAATAACCGCCTCAAGACACTGACCTGAAATGAAATTTGAGAAAGTCTTGTGAACCAGCTTTGCAATATCATATGCCTTATCTGCCCATTCTCTTTTCAGATATGCATATGTTATCATCTTTGCCTGTCTTCCCAGTTTTTCCTTGGCAAAAAGAATGTATATTGAGAAGATGAAACCTATTCCGATCGAACCGACTGTTCCTACCACCTTTCCGAGAGATCCGGTAATCATTACGATCGTTTCATTGCCGTGGGCGATGATTTTATCTCTGATAGCCTCGAAATCAATGCTTCCTATGTATTTTTCAACAGCATTGACATCAAGCCCCTTCTGCTGGAGCCAGTCAATCCAGATCGGATAATTTTCGGCTACTGACCTTGCAATATTTTCAACTGAATCTGCAGTACTTGGAATTATAACTGCACCAATAAATGCCAGTACCATAAACAGTGCTATGTAAGTTAGAACAACACTATATGTTCTCAGATGTTTAACGGGTTTGCCATTAATACTATGCTTTATCTTTGAAAGCCCCTTTTCGATCCCCTTCATTGGGACATTCAGAATGAAGGCAATAACTCCCCCGATAACCAGGGGAGAAAAAACGCCTAGCGCTGACATTATTGCCGTATATACAGATGTGAAATTCATCAGAGCTGCAAGCAGTACAACACCGATGATCACAAGCAGTATGTATTTTTTGAAATCTGTCAATTTCTTCATTAGTTCACCAATTGTTTTCATACTTTCTTACGCCTTGAAAGTGCGATTATTACAAGCACTATCAGACCTGCGGCATATATCCAGTCCATGATATTGCCGATACATCCATAAATTGTCGTTACGCCTTTTACCGGCAGATACGCGAAGTTTACTGAATCATATCCGCAATACTGTGGATTAGCATATACTCTGGCTCGTCCCTGGTAATCACATGCATCTGTAAATACATTTCTCCGAACAAGTATATTGTATTATTTTTCAGATTCCTTTACAACTATTATAGTGCATCGCCATATTTTTCGCTGCCATAATGCTGATTAGCACTCTCTAAGCCCTCAAAGTCAAGACCCTCATAGTCTACTCCAATTACTCTCTCATCCTGTGCATAAAGTGGAACCACTGATACATCTGCATTTTCACCAGAAGTACCACTACCAGTTCCGCATGCACCCAGCGATGAAGCCATAGCCGCAGCGAGGATAAATACCAATAATTTTTTCATTATAAGCCTCCTTCTTCCTTCCCAAAGCTTATTAATCTCCTACCCATTCGTCATTGATTTTCTCAGGCTCATCCTGCCTGCTGGCGCCCTCCAATTTTCTCCTGGCGCGTATCATGATCATAATAGCCAGCACAATAAGCGCGCTTGATATTATTATCAGCCCCTGTGAGAAATTGCAGATATAATCCAGGAACCCTTCCGTACCTGCGCCGAGAACAAAAGCCAGATTTACCAGCACAATTCCAGTTAAAAACGCCAGGATAGGAATTAGATACCTATTGAGTGAATATTATAATTCACTTCCTTTTGTCATGTGAATATATTATACCATCTAACTCTTCATATATTAACCGACTGTTTGATACAATGCACCCTCTAAAATCTTAGAAGGTTATAATGGTCTAGGTAAAATGACTCCGGCGGAAGCATCCTATCCAATACAGTTACTTGAAGAAGCAAAAGATTACTATTAAAGACTCAAAATTTCATTAAGAATTAATGAAAAAATTGTCTAGACAAGTGAGCCACCTTAAAACTATTATGGAAGCAATAACCTTCATTGCTGTAGAATTAAATCTTTTTCCGAAGAAATCCGGCATTGTCTTTGCGTCCAGATGCTGAGTCATGATTCTGGTTCTTCTGCCAAGAATGTTCCAGGCCAGAAGGGATCCGATAAAGGCATTTCCCAGGCCGATCCAGGTTG
>JAKSSH010000113.1 GCA_024403155.1 Clostridia bacterium
CCATTATTGTGGGTGCCTAAAATCTTCCGTGTCCACTGTTATGGGTACAGTATAGTATCACCGTGTCATTCGTCATTTTTATGACAGAGAGGAGAGACAATGCTATTACAATTTTCCGTTGAGAATTACAGATCGCTGAAGGAAAAGATTGTTTTATCACTTGAAGCATCTTCTGAAAAGGAACATATTGAAAATGTATGTAGATATGAGAAGGACAGAATATTAAAATCAGTTGCTGTTTTTGGAGCTAATGCTTCAGGAAAGAGCAACCTTTTTCATGCATTAACTGCTGCAATACTTACAGTCCGTCAGTCGAATGACAGACAGGTTGGAGAACCTTTGAGATTTATTATTCCATATGCATTTGATGAGGATTCGGCTAAAAGACCTACGGAATTTGAATTCGTTTTTTATGCAGAGGGAACAAAGTACGTGTATGGTTTCTCTGCTACCAGAGATCGTGTAATCACGGAATATTTGTATGCATATAAATCTGCTAAGGCAACTACTGTGTTTGAACGTGATGAGGACGGGATAGAAGATGAAGAAGGAAATAGGACTTCGGAAAAATACAGATTTACGGTGCCGGCACTTAGATCGAAATTAAAGCCATTAGTAGAGCGGAATACCTACAACAAGCTTTTTATAGCTACAGCTACTGCATGGAATTGTGAAGAAACCAGAATTCCAATGATGTGGATTATGAATTCGATAAATACATATTCTCCGAATCAGTATGCGGATTTGCTGGCTGTGACGGGAGAAATGTTCGAGAAGGATGAGGATCAATCTCTTCGACATTTTGTTAAAGGTGTATTAAAGGAAGCTGATATAAATATTGCTGATTATGAGTTTGAAAGCAAGGATATTCCTGTGGAGCAGTTTGTTTCAAAAAAGAACCCTGTCGGAGTAGGAACGAAGGCTGAATTGAAAGGAAAGTTATATCATATAGCTACCCTTCATGATATAGAAGATGGAAACGGACACGAAGGCAGGTATCAGCTGGATATGCAGAGTGAATCGTTGGGAACCAGAAATCTTTTCTTCCTAAGCCCAATTATTAAGAGAGCATTTGAAACAGGTGAGACCGTATGCGTCGATGAATTTGACACCAGTCTTCACCCGATGCTTGTAGTTTATCTGGTTGGTTTGTTTCATAATCCCGAAGCAAATAAGGGCAATGCCCAGCTGATAATTTCCTCACATACTATGTCATTGCTGGATTTAAAGGAACTGAGAAGAGATCAGATTTATTTTGTGGAAAAGAAGCAGAGCAATGGTGTGACGGAGCTTTATTCTCTGGATGAATATTCCCCCAGATTACGGGAGGATATTCAGAAGGCTTATATGCTTGGAAGGTATGGAGCAATTCCTGTGATAGGGGAAGGAGGGGCTTTATGGCAGTAAGAAAACCCGGATATTCTCCTAAGAGACGTGGCAATGGTGATAAGAAGAGAAATGTGGTTATTGAAGGAATCCGGAAGATAGAGAAAAGAAATCAAAACAAGTAATATAAAGGACCCAGTCATTTAACGAAGTGACAAAATAGAGGATAGCGAAAGAACCGGGTTGTAAGACTTGATTCTGTGTTTAGGAGATTATTATGTCTATGGATTACAATTTTACCTGGAAGAATGACGGACGCATCAGGATCTGTATCGGCTGCGGCACACGTCCGGAGATTATACGTCTGGCGGCAGTCATTAAGCGTTGCCGCGAGTATTTTGATACCTGCGTGATCTACTATAACCAGAACTGGGACAGGAATCTGTCTACCATCTTCTGGGAGGATTTTGAACTGAAGAACAATGCGGGAGAGTATGGTCCGGATATCCTTGTTCCCGTGGTAGGTGAGAACCTTGGTGTTACCTGTGGAAATATTCTGGGCAGAAGCTATGAACTTTTAAGTGAGCTGAAGCCTGACGCTTATCTGGTGCTGGGAGATACGAACAGCTGTCTTTCTGCCATCAGTGCGAAGCGCATGCACATTCCGCTTTTCCATATGGAGGCCGGCAACCGCTGCAAGGACGAGTGTCTTCCTGAGGAGACCAACAGAAGGATTGTGGATGTTATTTCCGATGTAAATCTCTGTTACAGTGAATTTGCCAGAAAGTATCTGGCAGATACGGGACTTCCGAAGGAGAGAACCTATATGACCGGTTCTCCCATGGCAGAGGTTTTGAGAGGCAATCTTGAGAAGATTGAGAAGTCGGATGTCCTGGACAGACTTGGTCTTGAACCGAACAGGTACATTCTTCTCAGCGCACATCGTGAGGAAAATATCGATACGGAGAAGAATTTTACCAGCCTTTTTACGGCTATAAATGCACTGGCAGAGAAGTATGACATGCCTATTCTGTACAGCTGTCATCCACGTTCGAAGAACCGTCTGGAGCAGAGCGGTTTTAAGCTTGATCCCAGGGTGCGCGTGAATGAGCCGCTGGGCTTTAATGATTACAATAAGCTTCAGATGAATGCTCTGGCTATCGTAAGCGACAGCGGCACCCTGCCGGAGGAGAGCAGCTTCTATCTTTCCATCGGTCATCCTATAGCTGCAGTCTGCATCAGAACCTCCACGGAGCGTCCTGAGGCTCTTGAGGCGGGCGACTTTATTCTGGCAGGTATTTCGACCAATGAACTCCTTCAGGCTACTTCCATGGCCATTGAGATGAAGGAGAAAGGCGTTTTGGGAAAGCCCTGCCCCGATTATGTGGATGAGACTGTTTCCATGAAGGTAGTGCGAATTATCCAGGGCTATGTGAATGTGGTCAACAAGATGGTTTGGCGCAAAGATTTGTGATTATTTGGGGAGGTAGTACATGCCTCCCTGCTTTTGAATAGATGCTTTTACTACATGATTATTAATTTTTGAGGAGAAGAACAAATGAATATTCTTGTGACAGGCGCGAAGGGCATGGTCGGTACGGCCCTTGTCAACAATCTGAAGAACATAAGGGACAACAAGAACCGCACCCGTCCCGCATTAAAGATTGATGAAATCTATGAGTATGATATTGATTCAAAGCCCGAAGAGCTTGATGAATACTGTGCAAAGGCTGATTTTGTATTTAACCTGGCAGGTGTGAACAGA
>JAKSSH010000114.1 GCA_024403155.1 Clostridia bacterium
TACAACCGTGGCTGTATATTCTGTACTGTTATATGCCTCCCCGGACGCACTGACAGTATTGCCCTTATATTCGTATGACCACTGAATATTGTCGGTCTTGTTTGTGCTGATTCCCATCTCTCCGGCATCTCCTTCGAATACCATTGAGTCAGGTAAATTCTGTCCTGCAGCAGGAAGCGCCGGATTACCTCCGCTTGTTATATCCGTAACCGTAATGCTGCTGATTCTGTCTGCATATACAGCTCTGAATTCCAGATCATAATTTTCATAGTCTTCACGTGAAAGTTCTTCACCAACAACAGGCATGGTGAACTGCAGTATTTCATCATTGAATATCTCACTGCCGTAGTCATCTCCGAACATCATTTTGGCAACTTTGACAGCTTCTGTATCGGAACCTGTCAGATTAAGAGTTCTATCTGCGTCAGATCCGACTCTTGTCATGGTTGCCTCCCAGTGATCAAAGACTTTTCCTTCTTTTGGATCAGCCGCTACAGATACACTGACTCCTTCATCGTAGAAAAACTTTTTCCCATCGACTTTAACCTTATGTCTCGGATCTTCAACAAGGAGGCGGAAGGTTTCACTCTTGCTTTTCTTGTTATACTGCATTGCGTAGGCAGTAAGCGTGTACTCGGTTCCTTCCGGATTATCAAGTATCAGATCCACGCCTCCCCTATATATCTGTTCAGGTGAAGTTACTCCTGTTTTCTCATTTTTGAGAGTATAGTAAATAGCTTCTCCGGATGTGTTCTTTCCCTCAGGCGCCAATGAATGGTCAGCATCCAGAATAACTCTGGTATCACCCTTGAGAATATTCACTTTTTCCGCAGACAGCATTTTGTATTCCGGTTTGTCAGGGCTGTCCTTCGCTGTTCTTTTAACCACCCTGGCTGCAGGCTTGTTTATGGTTTCCGGCTTGACTATCTCAAATTCCTCTGTTTCATCGTTATAAAAGTCATCGTAGGTCCTTGTCCATGCCAGATAAACCTCTGAATAATGGTTCGGAATCAGTCTTCCCAGATTGTATGCCGCTGTTCCGGCAAGCACTGCATTCTGGTCTACGCCGTATCTTTTTTCTTTATTATAAAAATCTCCATCTTCAAACTGAAGTGCCAGGTTAAGCAGTACCGGGAAGTTTGTCCCCAAGGCTGTTCTCTGATCATCTGTAAGGTGCTGCAGAGCTCCTGTTTCCGCCAGCTTGTCATAGAGAATTGTCTTATATGATTCCTTTTCTTGTTCGGTCAATGTATGCCAATCGCCGAGCAGGTCATCATATAAATCCCCCAGGCTCGTTTCGCTTGGATCTACTGTCGGAAAGTAGTTTGCGAACGTTGATGCATCGGTGATGAAATCATCAAGATCATCTCCTCCGAAAACCAGACCCAGTATTTCGCCCACTGCTGACTCAGCAGTGTTATATTTCTTTGAGTTCAGGGTGTATACTGTTTCAGCATATGACTTTCTCGTTGAAAATGCGTCAGTATTATCCTGCAGGGCATTTATCAGATCTCTTTCAAACTTTTCGGCTGTAATATCGCCATTTCCGCCCGGAACGAAAAGGTTAAGACCAAAAAGCAGGTCTATAACTTGCGTTGAAACATATGCCGGATGGAAGTAGTCATCAAAAAACTTTGTTGAATCAACCATGGTCAGCTGGTTGAGCATCTTGTCCCGCTGCCGGTTATATGCATTTGTCTTTGTAATGAGAGGCGTGTTGTCTGCCACGCATGTATTTTCCTCTTCATCCTTGTAATTTGCCGGTTCCCCTGCATTTGTTCCAGGAATGTAATGGTCAACGCCATAGCGTACGAATCCCATTTTACTTGGTGCAACCAGCGGAACCAGATCCGCATAGTTCAGACAGTTATGTATTGAATAATATTTACTGCTGTTCTGGCCTTTCTCTCCTCCGATCGGTGTAGCCCAGGTATAAGCATAAACGCTGTTCTTCACACCATACTTGTCAATCACTCTCTTTGACAGAAGATTTGCCGTGGCTCCACCTCTGGAATATCCCACAATCCAGAATTTCACATTCCCCTTTTCCAGTTCTTCTTCCAGTTTATTTTTAGCAATGTACTTCTCCAGTTCATTCATTGCTGTTGTAGCAGCAGATGAAAAGCCTGCTGCCTCGCCGGAAGTACCGAGCATTGCATTGTTCACCCATTCAAGTTCATAAGCTGCACTTCTGATTGCAACAGGAATAAGGATCTTTCCTGTGTCCTCATCGCCGGACTTCACAAGTTTCTTTTTGGCAATGGCCACACCGATGGACTTGGTAGTAGGTCTCTGCGTATAGAAATCATTTACATAAATGTCCTGATCATCACAGCCGATATCAGCAAGGAACTGTCTGACTGCCTCATGCTTGCCTTTGTAGTCATCGGTTCCCCCATAACTGGTATTGATGGAGGACATTGCGAAATTCAGTGATGTAGTCGCCAGATGGTCATTGTAAACCTCGGGACTGCGTCCTTGATCGAAATACCCGTCACTGTAGAAGAATTTAACATCTGTGTCCAGAGTCGCATCCAGTGAATCACCGTGCTCCAGATAGCCCTGTATCAGCTTGTAGTCACCATAATTGCCCGCATCATTCACCGTGCCTGCATTTACCTTGGTTTTGCCTTTTCCCGGTTCAGGCTTCGAACCTTCACGCAGATACAGATGCCTTGTGCTTCTGTCCCATTCAAAATGCATATTATCATTATCGCATGTCAGCCACCTTGTATCATATGTTCCCGGAAATTGGGAAACCTCCATGCCATTTATAGGGTCTCTAAATCCTATATGCACGTCGGAACCCGTCATCAGACCCTCAATGCCTACATTAGAGTTTCTTCCTATACTGTCAGCCATATACACATTTGAACTTGCTTTGTTTCCGTCATTGTCCTTTATTACGCATTTTCCTGTAATATTAAATTCATAGTCAATATCTCTTTCCACATAAACCCCGTCACCCGAAGATGTGGCGTTATTACCGGTAATATTACAGCTTTTAATTGTGGTTCCGTCATTGGCTACATATATTCCGCCGCCTTCACTTGCTTCGTTCCC
>JAKSSH010000115.1 GCA_024403155.1 Clostridia bacterium
CTCCGTATACGGAAATGCTTGAAAAGGTACGCAGCTTTGATCCGGAGCAGAAATAGGATTTTTGTTTACAAAAACACCACCTGGTAACAGGTGGTGTTTTTAGTCATGTAAGCTCCAGCTGGAAATCCGCCTCATCATTTCCCACATAAACTATAATGAAGGACCCATCCTCCGCAGTAATTCTCATGTATCATCTTGAACTTCATAACTATTTCTCCTCCTATTTATCAATGGCCGCCATAAACATGCTGTAGTAATCGTCCTCATCCTCCAGCATAGGGGAATTCTCTCCGCCCCCGTTGGTGGCACGGCGCATTCCCGCATAGGCCTCCTCCCCGGCATACACCAGGTCCATCTCATAAATATCGTATCCGGCCCTCCGGGCTTCCGCGCAAAAGCAGCTCAATGGCTCCTCCCCCTGCCGGGTGTCCAGCAGTCGCCGCCTGAGCTCCGAATCTTTTAATGCCGCCTTCTGGAGGCGTTCAAGTTCTGCCGTAATGCTCATAAGTTTATACCTGCCAACGCTTTCTCATACTCATCCCTATACATTGTTACTTCATGTATTATACCACAGCAGCAATCCACCCCTTTACTATATCAAGCAACCTCCAGAAATCCAAGAAATGATCTCCGCAGCCCGGTGAGTCGTCCAGCTCTCCGACAGTAGTGTCAGACGCCTCAATCTCATCCACCTCCCTAGGCTCACTTGCCGGAGCTCCCGGTGCAGCCACAATTTCTACTGTAGCAGACTCTGTAACATCTTCGCCACCTGTATACTGCAGCACAGCATTATTTGTTATTTTACTTCCAACAGCTGCCGTATCTGCAACTTTAGCGGTAATTGTCAACGTAATCTTGTCTCCCTCATACACAAATGCTTCCCATGCGTCATCATCGAAATATTCAACGGTAACATAGGCTCCATTTCCCTGAGGCACAACTTCAGCTCTCGGTTCATCTCCAGAATTTGTAGTAACCGTCGCACTACCGCTAACATATTGTAGATTGTCAGGCAGGCTGTCAGTAATAACGAAACCCACCAAAATATCTTTAATCGTAGCTTCAATTGTAAATGTGATAGTTTCTCCCGGTGATGCCGTTGCTGGCCCTGTTTTTGAAGCTTCAAACCCTCCTGCTTCAGCCCCAAAAACCAAACTAGGCGTTGCTGCCAAGCACATTGTGCAAAAGCAGACCAACGCCACTAAAAATTTCCCTCTTATTCTTTTCATGACTCTTTCCTCCGGTTGTTTACTTGCGTTAACTACTAAACTAGCCAGAACATTTAAGCCATGCTTATTTTACCATGTCGCGCAAAGGCAGAAAAGGCCTTTATTTTTCTATTTTTTTAAATATCCTTTTTCTCATAACCTCCGGAAATCCGCAATTCGGACAAGGCCAGCTGTCAGTTTCCATTCCGCATTTTGGACATATCATGATTATTTCTCCTTCTCCTCTTCCTTAATCCTCTTAATAAATTTCTTCATATACTCCACAGAACTCTTATATGACTTATCCTGCAGCGCAAAATTATTATCGCCGTTCTTCGGTTTAATTACCGTCTGCCCATTACGCCGGCGCTCAGCCTCAAAATCCTTCTGGAGATCTGCCAGAGTTATTATCTTATCTTCTTTGTTGCTCATAGTTTATATCAATCCCTTCAGCTTCTCTACCACATCCCGGTCTGCCGGCAGCCAGTCAACGCTGTCCAGTTCATCGTCAGCAAGCCACCTCGCCGCTTCATGCTCACGCAAAACCAGACTTTCCGAGATTATTTCGCAAAGGAAACATTGCATTGTCAGATGAAACTTCGGATAATCATATTCAACCGTGTCTACAAGTTCACCTACAACAATATCTGCATCCAGTTCCTCTTTAATCTCCCGAACCAGCGCTTGCTGCGGTGTCTCTCCTAGCTCAATCTTTCCGCCTGGAAATTCCCATCCACCGGCGAAATCACCATAGCCACGCTGGGTTGCAAAGTGCTTTCCATCTTTAGTTATTATTGCTGCTACGACTTTTATGGTTTTCACTTTTTATATTTCCTTAAGTCCTAAGCTCTTCAGATACTGATATGTACCCTCGTAATATTCTGGCAAACGAGTGCTATCTTCCCAAAATCCACTCAGGGTTTTATTTCCGTTTCCTTCTGGTACGCAAATAATCATTCCTGCTCTTGCTCGAGTAAGTAATACTCTGTAGGCGTTAAGCATATATTTCATTTGTTCCTGCTTATTTTCACTATCTGCCAGCACTTCATTCCATTCAGTTTTTCTGTTAAAGCGATAGAAATGCCATTTGCCATCTTCATATCTCATGTCTGCATCCCACAGAAGACATGTATAGTCTAATTCTAAGCCTTGAACCTGAATCTCCGTTGCCGCATCCTCAAGATAATTTGACGATCTTGTATCCACCTTATCTTCAAGAAACCAGTGAACTGCATTTTCATCTCCGCTTTCCAAAACATGAATCCCGAGCGGTTTATACCTTGCAGATTCTTTTGTTATTAATACTCCTGTTCGTTCTGTTCCTCTTACCTTTTCGTGAAGCCATCTTTTCGCCTTCTCCATATCCCTGGTCAAAACGATAGGATACTTGTCCTTTATTTCTTCGTAAATTGAAGGGGCGTTTTCATCTATTGCAAGCAATGCATGAATGAACGCAGATAACTTCTCTGCTCTATATGAACGCAAAGAAACACTCAAATGCAAATTCTCCGCAAATGTTACATTATTGTTTTCTTTTAAGAGTTCGTTTACTTTTCCCTCTGCATATTCGGGTTCTGTCAGCTGTGGTGAAATATATACTTTCCAATGTGTGAAGGTTTCATTAAGCGCCTTGATCCATTCAGATATGCCTGCTTCCCCCGTATTAATTTCCTGTCCACCACCAACAAGACACACTATTGTTGCCCAGTCTTCTCTTTGGTCTAATGACCAGATCAAGAATGATGCTTCTGATACAGGAAAGTTCGGAACCTTTAATTTGTTTCCGTAAGTTCCTCCTCGTTTTAAGTAAGCTGCCAATCTTTGATGTGTCCATGAACGCTGTGCT
>JAKSSH010000116.1 GCA_024403155.1 Clostridia bacterium
CTCCTGCAGAGGAAGACGACATTGAAGCACTGCTTTCCGAGATTTCATTCGATGACATTCTGGAAGAGACAGGAGATGAAGCAGAAGGAATCGAAGAAATAAGCCTTGATGAGCTTGAAGCAATTGAAGCAGAAATTGGCGAAGAGGCACCTGTTGAGGAAGTAGTAGAGGAGGTTGCAGAAGCAGTAGCAGAAGAAAAACCTGCAGATATTCCTGATGAAATCTCATTTGAAGGTCTGGAAGCGCTCTTTAAAGACGAAGCATAAGCTTTAATTAAAACCATAGAGAAAACAGGTAAGCGGCGCCAAGGTGTCGCTTACTTTTGTAAAGGATGACAGAAGATGGAAAAGCTGAAAGAAAAAATATTAACAGAAGGTTCGGCAATAGGAACAGAAATAGTAAAGGTAGACTGCTTTCTTAACCACCAGATGGACGTGAAGTTTCTGGAAGAGGTGGGAGAGGAATTCGGCAAGAGATTTGAAGGTGTGAAGGTGGATAAGATTCTCACTGTAGAAGCAAGCGGCATTGCAATCGCATGTTTGGCAGCACCATATTTCGGATATGTTCCTGTTGTGTTCGCCAAAAAGGCAGCACCAAGCACAATGAATGAAGGTTTTCTGGAGGCAGAAGCAAAGTCTTTTACCAAGGGAACAGTATCAAAGCTTAAAGTGGCCGAAAAGTTCATCAGTGAAGGTGAGAATATTCTGATCCTTGACGATTTCCTTGCCTCAGGAGAGGCTTCTATTGCCCTGACTGAAATAGTTGAAAAGGGCGGAGCCAGGGTTGCAGGAATCGGATCTGTTATCGAGAAGGGATATCAGGGAGGTTCCGACAGACTGAGACAAAAGGGATACAGAGTAGAGTCCCTGACAGTGATAGACAAGATTGAAGACGGCATAATTACATTCAGATAAAGACAGAAATTAATGGACGAATACAGAGTAGATTTTCATATTCATACAACAGCTTCAGATGGTGAGGCAACACCAACTGAAATAGTGAAGCGTGCCAAGGAACTGGAGTATGACATAATTGCAATAACAGATCACGACAACACGGACGGCCTCATGGAAGCTGAGATAGCAGGCCAGGCCGTTGAACTGAAGGTCATTCCGGGAATTGAAATTGCAGTTGTAACAGAGGAAGGCAACGGACTTCACATGCTGGGTTACAACATTGACAGAAACAATCCTGAACTGGTAGCCTTCCTTTCAAGGATGATAGAAAACCGCAAGGCCAGAAATGTGGAGCTGTTCAGGGTTTTGCAGGATATGGGCTACGATATTTCCGAAAAGGATATTGAAATCGGAAAGAACGACTTCATCGGCAAGCCGCTTATTGCAAGGGCAATGGTAAAGAAGGGATACATCAAGAACTTCAATGATGCCTTCGGAAGAGACATTCTGGGCAGCAGTCAGTGCCGTGCCATCAAGAAGGTTAAGCCTCTGGCAAGCGAGGCAATTGATGTGATACTTAAAGCGGGGGGAACTCCTGTGCTGGCACATCCGATACAGACAAGAGGAATAGGCAGAACTGGCTCGGAGGAATTCTTTGAAAATATAGATAAGATAATAAGAAGGCTGAAGACTCAGGGATTGAAGGGGCTGGAATGCTTCCATCCTGACCAGAACTTTGAACAGTCAATGAAGTTTGTAGAAATAGCAGAGAAGTATCATCTGCATATCACAAGGGGATCCGACTTCCACGGGAAGGATTTCGCTGATGCGGAAAGGACGGCAAACGAAGAAGGAAGAAAATAACAGATGTTTAAGAAGACACGTGAAAACATAAAAGCAGTAATTGACAAGGACCCGGCCGCTCGTAATGGTCTGGAGGTCTTTTTGTGCTATCCTGGGGTCTGGGCTCTCATGTGGCACACAGCATCTCACTGGTGCTACAACCACAAGCTTAAACTTGCAGGCAGAATCATTTCCCAGCTTACAAGATGGATTACGGGAATTGAGATTCACCCGGGGGCCACAATAGGCCGCAGATGTTTCATCGACCACGGAATGGCGGTAATCATCGGTGAAACTTCAGAGATAGGTGATGACTGTACAATCTACCAGGGAGTTACTCTGGGAGGTACAGGTAAGGATATTGGCAAGAGACATCCGACCCTGGGAGACAGGGTAATGGTAAGTTCCGGAGCCAAGGTGCTGGGCCCGATTAACATTGGCAACGATGTTAAGATAGGTGCCGGCTCAGTGGTTCTCAGAGATGTTCCTGACGGCTGTACGGTGGTGGGAATCCCTGGAACAGTAGTAAGGCGCTACGGACATCCCACAGAAGACATGGATCAGCTTGATATGCCGGATCCAATCGCAGTTGAGCTTGAATGCCTGAGAAGGAGAGTTGTTGAACTTGAGGAACTTATCGTTAGAGAGTACGGTAAGGATGCCATCAAGCGATGTGACAAGGATTGTCAGTACGAGGAAATCGTTGCGGAAATCAACAACCAGGTTTATGAAGAGCATCACGGTGGACACGATTGCAACACCTGTGATGATACGGAATGCGCACTGAGAGATGTTGATCTTCTCATGGAACAGTTTAGGAATGCAAAAGCAGACTAGGAGGACAAAATGCTATACATATACAACACACTTACAAGAAAGAAACAGAAATTCGTACCACTGGAAGAAGGCAAGGTAAAGATGTACGTATGCGGACCTACCGTATATAACTTCTTCCACATTGGTAATGCCAGACCTTTCGTTGTATTCGATACAATGAGAAAGTATCTGGAATACAGAGGATACAAGGTAAAGTTCGTTCAGAACTTCACTGACGTTGATGACAAGATTATCAACCGCGCCAGGGAGGAAGGAATCTCTGCATCAGAAGTATCCGAAAAGTATATTGAGGAATACTACAAGGATGCTGCTGCACTGAATGTTAAAAAGGCAACTGTACACCCACAGGCAACAAAGGTTATTCCTGACATCATTCACTTCGTTCAGGATCTGATTGA
>JAKSSH010000117.1 GCA_024403155.1 Clostridia bacterium
TACAACCGTGGCTGTATATTCTGTACTGTTATATGCCTCCCCGGACGCACTGACAATATTGCCCTTATATTCGTATGACCACTGAATATTGTCGGTCCTGTTTGTGCTGATTCCCATCTCTCCGGCATCTCCTTTGAATACCATTGAGTCAGGTAAATTCTGTCCTGCAGCAGGAAGCGCTGCAGTATCTCCACTTGCTATATCCGTAACTGTAATGTTGCTGATTCTGTCTGCATATACAGGTCTGAATTCCAGATCATAATTTTCATAGTCTTCATATGAAAGTGTTTTATCGTCAACAACAGGCATGATAAACGGCAGTATTTCATCTTTGAATATCTCGCTGCCGTAATCATCTCCGAACATCATTTTGGCAACTTTGACAGCTTCAGTGTCGGTTCCGGTCAGATCAAGTGTTCCGGATGCATCTTCTCCGACTCTTGTCATAGTCACATTCCAGTGATTAAAGACTTTTCCTTCTTTTGCAACAGCTGCTGCAGTTGCTTCGGTTCCTTCATCATAGAACACTTCTTTATCATCAATCCTGACCTTATGTCTTAAATCCTCAACTTTGAACCGGAATGTTACAGGCTGACTTTCCTTGTTGTACTGCATAGCCCTGGCTTCCAGTGTATATTCCGTTCCTTCTGCGCTATCCAGTATCAGATCTACTCCGCCTCTGTATATCTGGTCTTTAACCTCCACTCCCGTATTTTCATTCTTCAGAGTGTAGTAAATAGCTTCTCCGGATGTATTCTTTCCTTCGGCTGCCGATGAATTGTCAGCATCCAGAATAACTCTGGTATCGCCCTTGAGAATATTCACATTTTCCGCAGACATCATCTTGTATTCCGGTTTGTCCGGACTGCCCTTCGATGTTTTTTTAACTATCTTTGCTGCAGGCTTGTGTATGGTATCCGGCTTGACTATCTCAAATTCCTGTGTCTCCTGGTCATAAAAGTCATCGTAGGTCCTTGTCCATGCCAGATAAACCTCTGAATAATGGTTCGGAACAAGTCTTCCCAGATTGTACGCTGCAGTTGCGGCAAGCACTGCATTTTTGTCCATGCCGTATCTTTTTTCTTTATTATAATAATCCCCATCTTCAAACTGAAGAGCCAGGTTAAGGAGTACCGGGAAGTTGGTTTTCAAAGTTGTTCTCTGCTCGTCTGTCAGATGTGTCAGAGCTCCTGTTTCCGCCAGTTTGTCATAGATAGCTGTCGTATATGATTCCTTTTCTTTTTCGGTCAATGTGTGCCAGTCCCCAAGCAGGTCATCATATATGTCCTGCAGGCTCATTTCACTTGCAGATATTGCCGGAATGTAGTTTACGACAGTCGATGCATCAGTGATGAAATCATCAAGATCATCTCCTCCGAAGACCAGACCCAGTACATCGCCCACTGCTGACTCTGCAGTGTTATATTTCTTTGAGTTCAGGGTGAATACTGTTTCAGCATATTTATTTCTCGTTGAAAATGCATCAGTGTTGTTCTGCAGTGCATTTATCAGGTCTCTTTCAAACTGTTCGGCTGTAATATCGCCATTTCCGCCCGGATAGATAAATGAAAGACCGAAAAGCAAATCTACAGGTTCTGTTGAAACATATGCCGGATGGAAATAGTCATCAAAAAGCTTTGTTGAATCAACCATGGCCAGCTGCTTATGCATCTCGTTCCGCTGCTGGTTATATGCATCTTTCTTTGTAACGAGAGGTTTGTTGTCTGCTACGCATGTGTTTGCCTCTTCATCTTTGTAATTTTCCGGTTTTTCTGCCTTTGTTCCCGGAATGTAATGGTCAACGCCATAGCGTACAAAGCCCATTCTGCTTGGAGCAACCAGCGGAATCAGATCCGCATAGTTCAGACAGTTGTGTATTGAATAATATTTACTGCTGTTTTTACCTTCCTCTCCACCGATTGGTGTGGCCCAGGTATATGAATAAACACTGTTCTTATCGCCGTACTTGTCGATTACTCTCTTGGACAGAAGGTTTGCCGTGGCTCCGCCTCTTGAGTAGCCCACAATCCAGAATTTCACGTTTCCTTTATCAAGTTCTTCCTGAAGGTTGTTTTTCGCAATATACTTCTGCAGCTCATTCATTGCCGTTGTAGCGGCAGATGAGAAGCCTGCAGCTTCTCCGGAAGTGCCGAGCATTGCATTGTTCACCCATTCAAGTTCATAAGCGGCACTTCTGATCGCAACAGGAATAAGAATTTTTCCCGTTTCTGTTCCGTCAGCTTTAACAAGTTTCTTGCTGCCGATCGCAACGCCTATGGATTTTGTTGTAGGCTTCTGAGTATAGAAGTCGTTAACATAAATAACCTGTTCGTCACAGCCTATATCTGCAAGGAACTGTCTGACCGCTTCATGCTTGCCTTTGTAATCCGCTGTTCCTCCATAACTTGTATTGATTGAGGACATAGCAAAATTAAGGGATGTAGTCGCCAGATGGTTGTTGTACTCCTTCGGGTCGCGACCGTCGTCAAAATATCCGTCACTATAGAAGAATTTAACATCCGTATCCAGGGTTGCATCCAGTGAATCACCGTGCTCAAAATAGCCCTGTATCAGCTTGTAGTCACCATAGCTGCCCGCATTATTCACCGTGCCTGCAGGCACCTCGGTTTTGCCTGCACCCGGTTCAGGATTCGGACCTTCGCGCATATACAGATGTCTTGTGCTTCTGTCCCATTCGAAATGCATATTTTCGTTATCGCATGTCAGATCCCTTGCATCATATGTTCCCGGATTGTAGGAAATCTGCCTGCCATCCTTAGGATCTTTATATCCTATATGCACGTCGGAACCCGTCATCAGACCC
>JAKSSH010000118.1 GCA_024403155.1 Clostridia bacterium
GCTCAGACAGCCGTAGACCAGGCACAGCAGGCATATGACAACATTAAACCTGAAGATGACAATACCACTGAAGAATATGAACAGGCGAAGACAGATGCTGAAGCCGAGCTCACCACTGCCAAGACAAATTTTAAGAATCTGCAGGATGGCATTGCCGGAGTACAGCAGGGCATCGATGGCGTGAAGAAGGGAATATCGGGAATGGAACAGGCCCGCGATGAACTTACCGCCGAGCAGACCAAGGCAAAGAGTGACCGCACGTCAATGCAGAAGGCCATCAAGAAGATGGAAGCAGCCAAGAAAGAAATGTATGATGCCATCAACCAGATGACGTCCAAGCAGGAGCTGATGATTCGTGCCAAGGCTCTCATGATCAGCATGAGAGATGACATTCCGGGATTGTTTGAGGATGTTGAGGCACAGTATCTGAAGGAAATTGATAGGGATCACGAAAAAATTGAAGCGGCTTATCAGAGAACTCTGAATCGCGGTTTCAGAAACATGTTCATCTGCGTGGCAGTGTTCAATCTGATTGGTCTGATTTTGCTTATGATATACAGAGACGACAGACGTAAGGAAGAGGAAGAATAAAATAGCGGGTCGGTGAAATGAACACCGACCTGTTGTTTTTTATGCAAAACATGTTATAATAATACTGGTGTAATTATCATTCTTCTGCGATGTAAGAAACAGAAAGGATGATGCAAAATGAACAGTAAATCAATCACGAAACCTCTGCTCGCCATCATTGGTGTTAATTTCATATGGGGTTTCGATTTTATTGCCATTGAATACATGATGGATTTCATGTCTCCGGCAATATTCACATTGACCAGGCTTATTATCGGAAGCGTGCTTCTTACGATATGCTGTTTCATATTCAAAAAAGGCATTCACATCAAGAAGGAGGACCTGCCTAGAGTGTTTGTCTCCGGAGCTGTTGGAATGGGAATATATTTTACCGTTGAGAATCTGGGAACAGGGCTTACCGGTGCGGCGTTCTCATCACTGATCATGGCAACAGTTCCTGTTTTCGGAATGATTGGTGACAGACTGTTTTTCGGAAACAAGATTACTCCGCTGAAGATTATCTGCATTGCAGTATCGATTCTGGGTGTGTATCTACTGGTTTCGGGAGAGCCTATGGGCATTAGTGTGCTGGGTACTCTGGCCATGTTCGCAGCAGCGATTATCTGGACATTTTATATCGTCTACGTTAAGCCGCTATATGACAAGCTGGACCTTCTGACACTGATGACGGGGCTATTCATTTCCGGCCTCATTGTTGAGCTGCCGATAGCAGGAATCAGCCAGGCCATCAGCCACGCTCCTGTTGAAGTTACTCCGGCTGGCATTCTGATTACCATTGCCACAGCCATCATCTGCATCATCATAGGAGAATTCGGATATATCTACGCGGTTGGCGGACTGTCAACAACGCTGGTATCTGCATTTGAGAACGTGCTTCCGCTGACAACAGTAATCTTCTCACTGGTTATTTTCGGCACAATGCTGACGGGAAGTCAGATTGTGGGCGGTATTCTGATAATGGCTTCAGTAACAGCAATAGCGTTTCTGGAGCGGGATTTCGCAAAAGCAGATCAAACTTTATAAAAAAATGAGCTCAGAAATTCCCTGAGCTCTTTCTTTTGTGATATAATGTCTGTTGTGTTTTTTTTAGTAAAGAATGTTTTTATTATATAGATGGAGGTATTATTATGGACCCTAATAAGAGACCAGAAACAATGGAAAGAATTACTACTACTGAACTAGCTCAGGCTTTTATCGATGAACAGATTGAAGCCATCAAGGCACAGGTAGGAGACAAGAAGGTGCTGCTGGCACTTTCAGGCGGCGTTGACTCAAGCGTAGTTGCTGCACTGCTGATCAAGGCAATCGGTGACCAGCTGGTATGCGTTCACGTAAACCACGGACTGCTAAGAAAAGGCGAACCAGAAATGGTTATCAAGGTATTCAAGGAAGAATTGGGCGCTAACCTGATTTATGTTGACGCTGTTGACAGATTCCTGGACAAGCTGGCAGGCGTTGATGACCCTGAAACAAAGAGAAAGATTATCGGTAAGGAATTTATCGATGTATTTGCAGACGAAGCTCGTAAGCTGGAAGATATCAAGTTCCTGGGACAGGGAACAATCTATCCTGACATTACAGAATCAAAGGGCGTTAAGGCTCACCATAATGTAGGCGGCCTTCCTGAAGATCTGGAATTTGAGCTGGTTGAACCAGTTAAGCTTCTGTACAAGGACGAAGTTAGAGTAGTTGGTAAGACACTTGGTCTTCCTGACAAAATGGTTTACAGACAGCCGTTCCCAGGCCCTGGCCTTGGAGTAAGATGCGTTGGCGCAATCACTCGCGACAGACTGGATGCACTAAGAGAAGCAGACGCAATCGTTCGTGCTCACATCTCAACACTTCCGGAAGTTCCTTGGCAGTATTTCGCAGTCGTTCCTGATATCAAGTCAACAGGAATCAAGGACGATGCAAGATACATGG